>CAZUTR010000192.1:0-5413 GCA_964623545.1 uncultured Pirellulales bacterium
AGTCTGGATTTGGCGGTCTGGACAGACCAAAAACAAATTAAGACAGCCGTTAAAGAAAAGTTGAAAGTTCTCTTTGAATAGAATAAAGTATCTGTTCGAAATTTTGGAATAATCAATAAATTTTCTTGAACAATAAAGCTAAAAATTTATTTGAAAGGATAATAGAAAATGAAAAGAATGGTTAGCAAAGTACTCTTTTTAGCAATTTTTGGTATCGCGTTTGTCGCAGGCTGTGAAGATGAAAACCAAACAGATACCAAAATGAGCAGGCTCGTTGCCAATGAAAACATTCAGTTAAAGAAAGATCTGCAGAATTGCCAAAAAGAGATTGAAAAGCAAAAGAAGCTGCTTGAACAATGCGAGCAGATGAATGATTCCTTGCAGGAAGAAGCAACGAAAGAAATGACTGATTTTCTTGATAGTATGGTAAAAGAAGCCATGGAGGAAAACGAGCGACTTCAAGAGGAAAACAAAAAGCTCAAAGCTGAAATAGAAACGCTCAAAGCTCAGTGACAATCGCTAAGCGGTGTGGGTACAGACTTTTCTGGCAGCCTTTACCGGTTCACGCAGGTTTTCAGTTGGGTAATGTCTTTGCATCGCTGCTGCGATCAGTCCAACAAACATTGGTTGAGGTTTGAGAGGACGTGAGGTAAGGCACGGATGCGCCTGGGTCCCGATGAAGAATGGATGTGAGGGCATCTCAAGGATTTGCATAATCGGCTGGTCAGGCGCTTTTCCTGAAAATACCAGACCAGCTCCTTCCAACCGCTCGATATATCTCGGGTCAACCTCGTATCGGTGTCTAAAGCGCATTCTCACCGCATTGGATTTGCCGAAAAGCCGCCACGCAAGTGTGTCGGCTTTTAATTCTATGTCCCTTCCTCCGAGACGCATATTTCCGCCGAGACCTTCAATTTTTTTCTGCTCTGGCAATATGTCGATAACCGGCTCGCAGCAGTTTGGTGCAATTTCGGTACTATTGGCGTCTTTCAGACCACAAACATTACGGGCGAATTCTATAACCGCCATTTGAAAACCAAAGCAAATTCCCAGATACGGCAAATTGTTCTCTCTTGCATATTTTACGCATGCGATTTTGCCCTCGGCTCCGCGTGTTCCGAAGCCGCCGGGAACAATTATGCCATCTACGTCACTGAGCTGTTCGGCGGCGTTATCGTTGTTGATTTGGGTCGTTTCAATCCATTTTATTTGAACATTACATCTAAGTGCAATGCCGGCGTGCTCAAGAGCGTTGATTATAGAGGCATAGCTGTCACGGACGGATGTGTACTTGCCGGTAATGCCAATGGTTATCTGATGTTTGGCGGTGTTTATCTTATCGGTGAAATCACACCACTGCGCCCAAGCTTTTCGTTCGTGGCGAAGACTGATTCTATCTTCGATTTTTAACAGACGAGCGACTGCGAAGTCGAGGCCTCGGTCTCTGAGCATGGCGGGGATTGTATAAATACTGGCTGAGTCCGGCAGAGATATAACGCGTTCGAAGGGAACATTGCTGTAAACGCTGATTTTTTGTCGGACGGTATCGGTTACAGGTTGAGCGGCCCTGCAGGCGATAATGTCCGGCTGGATACCAAGCTGCATAAGCTGTTTTATGCCGAGCTGGGCCGCTTTTGATTTTTGCTCGCCAAGGGTTTGAGGTTTGAGTATGTAGGTCAACGCAACGAAGCAGCAGCTTCCGGGTCCCTCTTCGTAAGCCAATTCCCGCATCGCCTCTATAAAGTAGGCATTTTCCAAATCGCCGACCGTACCGCCAATCTCGACAAATACAATGTCGGCATCCGATTTATGGGCAAGGTAACGAAGTTGAAGTTTGACCTCGCCGGTGACATGGGGAATCATCTGAACGTCTCTGCCCAAATAGTCTCCGTGACGTTCCTTGTGCAGAACCGAGGTAAATATTTGGCCGCTTGTAGTAAAATTAGCCCTGCTTAAATCCTGGTCGAGCATTCTCTCATAAGTGCCCAGGTCCATATCGCACTCCATACCGTCGTCGAGGACGAACACCTCGCCGTGTCGGAAAGGATTGAGTGTGCCTGAATCTATATTCAAATAGCCCTCAAGCTTAATCGGCGTAACCTTCAGACCCTTGTCCTGCATAAGCTTTGCAAGACAGGATGAAAAAATGCCCTTACCCAGGCCGCTCATCACAGTTCCCATAACGAAACAGTAACGCGTTTTCCCCTTTTTGTAACCGTCGGGAACGGGCGAGAAAAACTCGGTATCCGTCGAAATGTCACTAACTGAAGCCAATAGGTCGTTTTCTTTTGACATCTGTTCGTCCTTACTATTTTTTATATCTTTCAACAAATTCGGCGTATTGCCCCGGTGTATCTATGCCGTCGCAGGTATGCTTGGCCTTGCCGACGAGGATTTTGTAGCCGTTCTCAAGAGCCCGCAGTTGTTCAAGCTTTTCAATTTTTTCCAATCTCGAGGGCGGCAGAGCGGTTAGTTTTAATAGAAATTCTTTCCGATAAGCGTAAATGCCGATGTGCCGAAGATAATTTGCTATTTTCCCTATGCCGTTCGATTCCCTGTCGTATGGAATAGCGGCCCTTGAGAAATAAACGGCCATTCCATTGGCATCGGTTATTACTTTTACAATATTCGAATTAAAGACCTGTGCTGTATTTTCGAAATCGGCTGCGAGTGTAGCCATTGGGGCGTCGCAGTGCTCTATTAACAGCGTAGCCAGCAGGTCTATATTATTCGGGTCAATCTCCGGCTCATCGGCCTGCAGATTTATTACAATGTCGGCCTCGATATTGGTAACAGCTTCGGCGATACGGTCGGTGCCGCTTTTGTGGTCGGGTGACGTCAAGATACACTGTGCTCCGAAAGATTTTGCGGCATCGACGATTCTCTGGTCGTCGGCTGCGATTATTACTTTCTCAGGCAACTTTGCCCTGCAGGCCTGTTCGTAGGTATGCTGGATTAAATATTTGCCGGTATCTTTGGCGAGAACTTTCCCCTCGAATCTGGTTGAACCGTAACGAGCAGGAATACAAGCTATTATCTTCACTCTTGTCCTTCCAGGCAGCAGAATTATCAAGAAACTACTGCCGGAGCATACTAAATCAAATAATAAAGCCTGTCAACCCCGTTAGAAATTTTCTTTTTCGTAGGATTTCTAACGGGGTCAATAGCCCATAAAAATTTCTTTTTGAAAAGGCAAAATTTTGTTTGACATTTCTCTTGTTTTCCTCTATTAGAGTCACTATCTGAAGTGGATAGGTTGTTCATTTAACCTGCTAAGGTTCTGGTGCAGAGTGTTTGTAGCTGCGCCATATTAAGAAAGGAGAGCTTGCCTATGGAGCAAAAACAAAATTCTTAACCGTAAAATTGGTATGGCAGGAGGGATGAATCATTAACTGCAACTGCTCCGCAGTGAAAAACCAAAAATGATGGAGGAGAGACAAGGTGGGAAAATGCGATTCATTAACTTGTTTTTTGTGAAATCTTACGAGAAGCTATTGTTATGCGCAGTGTGCGCTTTGAATTATTAACAGTTCCCTGCTGGAGTTTACCCCGGACTTGATGCTGGGCAGGGACAAGTTTGAAAGGGGAAGAAAAATGAAAACAAAAATGTTAACAACATTATTAGTTCTTTTACTGGCTCTGGTAGTTGGGCAGGGTCAGGCGGCGCCGATGGGTACGGAGTTTACCTACCAGGGTCGGCTCATAGACGCTAATGATGCAGCGGACGGGGAGTATGACTTTCAGTTCAAGCTATACGACAACCCCTCCGCAGGAACGCAGCAGGGAAGTACGATTTGTCTGGGTGAGGTTGATGTTATCGATGGCTACTTTACGGTGGGATTGGATTTCGGGAGCGGCGTATTTGATGGTGATGCCCGCTGGCTTCAGATAGGTGTTCGGCCGGGTGAACAGAATGACCCCAACGTCTACACCGTTTTGGAGCCGCGACAGGAGGTAACACCTACGCCTTATGCACTTTATGCTCCAAATGCGGAGCAAGCCGATACACTGGATGGTCAGGACGGCTCCTATTATCAAAACGCTTCCAACTTAAATGCCGGCACTATATCAGAAGCAAGACTCCCACAAAACGCTATTGACAGCAGTGAGATTCAGGACAACTCCCTAACCGCGTCAGATATTGCAACAGGTGCAGTTGGCTCATCTGAGATTGCAGACAACAGCATAACACAGTCAGACATTGCTACTAATGGTGTCGGTGCCGCGGAGATTGCCGCGGATGCGGTTGGCTCATCTGAGATTGCAGCAAATGCAGTTGGCGCATCAGAGATTGCAGCAAATGCAGTTGACTCATCTGAACTTACCTCGGCGTACAGCTCTGGCAGCGCTTACGACAGCCGGTTTGTAAACGAAGGGCAAGCAAATTCGATAAATACGGGTATGATTGCATCTGGCACGACTGTTAGTGGTTCACCCTCAAATGCTCCGGTGTTCACGGTACATGGTACATATTCAGCTTACGGTCTGAAAGGTGTGGCAGAAAATAATTATGGAGTCTGGGGAGTAAGCGAAGGCAGCACATCGTGGAGCTGGGCTGTACATGGCGAGGCCACTGCCGGTGGTGTAGGTGGTCGGTTTAGTTCTCAATCTGGTTATGGTCTTATTGTCTCAAAAGGCAAAGTCGGCCTCGGAACAACGAGTCCAAGCGAACAGTTGGATGTGGATGGAACAGCGAGGTTAAGAGGAATAAGTGCGGCGGCTGGGGCAACTTACGTTCATGTGGATGGTAACGGAAAACTGTGGAAAATAGCATCGAGTAAAAGATATAAAACTAACATACAAGACCTCACAACCGATCCGCATAAAGTACTTGAGCTGAGACCGGTAAGATTTCAATGCAAAACAACCGGGCAGGAGGATATAGGGCTAATAGCAGAAGAGACAGAAGAAGTGTTAAAGGATTTAGTGATATATGACAACGAAGGAAGACCAGATGCGGTAAAATATGACAGGGTTGCTATATATTTGCTGGGGGTGGTAAAAACCCAACAAGACAAAATAGCAGCTCTGGAAGAAAGAATCGTGGCTTTGGAAAATACACAGAACGAAAATATTTTTGTAGATGCTAAGGAGGTGAAACAATGAGGAAAATTAAACCAAAGGTATTTATCCAAAAGCACATTGCTATGCTGTTTGCGGTTTGTCTGTTTGTAAGTACGGCAGCATTTGGCCAAGCCGGTGGTGATTATATTCTGCCTTGGAGTACGATTGATGGCGGTGGCGGTGTGAGCAGCGGTGGGCAGTATGTTCTTGAAGGCACGATTGGTCAGCCGGATGCTGCCTACTCAGCCGGCGGTAGCTATGAGCTGCTCGGTGGCTTCTGGCCCGGTGGGCCGCTGTGTATTGTTGAATTCGAAGATTATGCAAGATTCGCAGATAACTGGCTTGATAC
>CAZUTR010000193.1:0-5365 GCA_964623545.1 uncultured Pirellulales bacterium
AATGCGGATGTGAAACTACCCATACTCAAAAAACCCGGTATGGCAGATGAGCTTATATCCATAAATTTTGACCAGGTCGATATCCGAGTTATGCTCAAAACTATCGGAGACATTACAGGCATCAACTTCATCATTGATGACAGGGTCCGCGGTAATGTCACTGTAATGTCCCCTACCAGGATTCGTCTTGGCGAGATTTATACCGTTTTGGAATCAATTCTTGAGGTAAATGGCTGGGCCGCTATACCTTCGGGCGACTTGGTAAAAATCGTTCCAAAGGACCAGGCAGCTAAACGAAACCTGCAGGTTCGAATCGGCTCCAATCCTTCGGATATTCCGAAGAGCGATAGTCTTATCACCCAGATTATACCATTGAAATACGCCGATGTAACAGATGTCAGCAGGATTATCACCCCCCTGCTGGCTGCCGGTTCTCACATGGCGACATATCCCAGAACAAATTCGATTATAATAACCGACACCTCATCGAACATTCATCACATTGCCAAAATTATTCAAAAGCTTGATGTAGAGGGTTCGAAAGAGCAGGTTATTGTTATAGCGTTAAGATACGCTTCTGCACAGGTGCTTAGTGAACAGATTACCAGCATAATGCAGAAAAACAAGGCCGCTTCGCAAACAAGGAGTAACAAGTCCCCTCAGCTTGAAACAGGAATTAAAATTCTGCCTGATTTAAGAACAAACTCCATCATCGTTGTCGCCAACGCCCAGGACACCAGGACAATTGAGAATTTGGCAAAACAGCTCGACATCGAACGGCCGACCGGGGCTAATAACGTTCACGTAGTGTACCTTAAAAACGCACAGGCCGACGAAACCGCCGAATCACTAACAAGAGCGCTGGCGAATCTCAGAATCGCAGGCTCGCTTGAAGTTACCCAGAACATCCAGGTCACCGACGACCAAGGTACAAACTCGCTTATAATTACCGCCTCGGCACAGGACTACGAGGTCATCGCCGAGATTATCGAGAAGCTCGACGTCGTCCGCGAGCAGGTTTTGGTCGAGCTGCTCATAATGGAAGTCAGCGAAGACAGCCTGAAGGAAATAGGTATCGACTGGGCCACACTTGACGAATCCGTCTCAGACAGCATTCGGTTCTTCGGGTCTACAAATTTCGGCCCAAGGGTTGACTTTGCCAGCGGAGACATCCAGGGCCTCAGCGTAGGCGCATGGAAAGGAGCCGGCACTGATACCAGAATAGGTTCGTTACTGACCGCTCTGGAGAAAAATTCGGGAGTTAATATCCTCTCGACACCACACATTATGACTTCGAATCACAACAAAGCGAAAATCATCGTTGGCGAAAACAGACCTTTCGTAATGGAGTCACGAATCACGGAGACAGATCCCATTACCCCTACAGTGATAAAAACATTCGAGTACAAAGATGTCGGAATCAGTCTGGAGATAACGCCACACGTCAGCCAGGGCGGACTTGTCAGACTTGAAATCAACAGCGAGTTCACAAAACTTATCGAAGATGTTACCAGCCCGTCCATAGACACGCCCACAACAGCTAAACGTCAGGCGCAGACCGTTGTTTCGATGAACAGCGGCACCTCCGTTGTGATTGGAGGTCTTATTCGCGATGATAAAGTCACCCTTGAGAAAAAAATTCCCTTCGTCGGTGACCTGCCCGGAGTTGGCGGCTTGTTTAGATACAGCAAAGACCGACTGCAGAAAACAAATCTGCTCATATTCATAACACCGTATGTACTGGGCAGCCAGCAGGATTTGGAGAACATAACCGAAGCGAAAAAGCAGGAGATGCAACCTGCACTGGACCGCATTGAGAAAGACAGCGGCAAAAAATAGAAACTGACCAGCTTGATATCGGCTATGAGGAGGTCAAATAGTGGCGAAAGAGCCGGAAATAAAAGCAACAAAGCAACTGCAAATTCAGTATTTGGAAACCATACTGCCTGAGCAGCTGGACTCGAAGCTGGTAAGGAAGCTGCCGCTTGAGTTCCTGAAGAGCCAACGCGCTATTCCTCTCCGCCTGGAAAACGGCCGGGTGGCAATTGCACTGGCGGATGCCTTCAACGTACATGCATACGACGGAATCTTGAATATCCTGGCCGACACTCTAAACGACATCGAGACTGACGAATACACTCAACCTTTTACACGGCTTGTCTGTCCCGCATCCGAAATAGAACAAGCTATAAGCCGCTGTTACTACCACACAACTATCGACGATGGTACTGAGAACGAATCGCCGGAAGAAACAAAACAGCAAAGTGATAATATTGATAACAGTTCCATACAAACCAGGGCCGAAGACCTGCTGAATATCGCCAACAAGCCGCCGGTGATAAAGCTGGTCAATAATATATTCTTTCAGGCGGTACACAGCCGAGCCAGTGACATTCACATCGAACCCTATGAAAGAGAATCGCGGGTCAGATTTCGAATCGACGGGGTGCTGCATGATGTATTTACCTTGCCTAAGCAGCAGATGCCGGCGCTCGTCTCAAGATTGAAAATAATGGCAAATCTAAACATCGCCGAACGAAGACTCCCGCAGGACGGCCAAAGCCGCATTAAAATCGGCAACAACTTAATGGATATTCGAGTCTCTGTTATTCCAACACTCGGCGGCGAACGGGTAATGCTCCGGCTGCTGGATAAAGGTTGTGGCGGGCTGGCCCTGAACGAGATTGGCTTTCGTTCGCAGACACTCAATATCTTTAATAACTTGATTCGAATGCCGCACGGTATAATTTTGATTACCGGTCCCACTGGAAGCGGAAAGACAACAACACTTTACGCAGCCATCAACGAGCTGAACAGCGACGAACGAAACATCATCACGGTCGAGGACCCAATCGAGTATCAGCTTCCAGGCATCGGGCAGATGCAGATAAAGCCAAAGATAAATCTCACGTTCGCCAACTGCCTGCGTCACATCCTCAGGCAGGACCCGGACGTTATCATGATAGGAGAGATTCGGGACGTTGAGACCGCCGAGATTGCGATTCAGGCCTCACTTACAGGTCATCTGGTCTTAAGTACTCTGCACACAAATGACTCGGCCTCAGCCGTAACCCGGCTGATTGATATGGGAATCGAACCATACCTGATTTCATCGTCGGTTATTGCGGTAATGGCGCAGCGGCTCGTACGAGTCATCTGCCCCGACTGTAAAAAAGCATATAAGCCGCAGGAGCAATTGACTTCTCTGTGGGCCGAGTATGAAAAGAACTTGGCGTTTGACGGCCAGTTTTACAAAGGGCTCGGTTGCGAGAAGTGTCTTCAAACCGGATACCTGGGAAGGACCGGCATCTTCGAGATGTTGGTCATCGATGATGATATTAAAGAACTGATTATAAAACAGAGCAGCTCACATATCATAAAAGAAGCTGCTACAGACAAAAATATGAAAACCTTGCAGGAAGATGGATTGGATAAAGCGCTTAAAGGCGAGACTACTCTTGAAGAAGTTTACAGAGTAACTCAGCAAAGCGTACAAATAAGTGCAGGTGCAGCTTAATATGCAGGTAGCTGAACACAATTTGTTAAGCGATGAGCAGGCCACTGAGCAAAAAGCCGCTGGTAGATATACCCGTGCCGACGCAGTGCAGAAAACATACGCCACGGATGTTCGCAAAAGGACCAACTCGAAAGAGCTCTGCCGGTTCGCATACCAGTTGGCAATGCTGCTGAGAGCGGGCCTGCCGCTTGCTCAGGGACTGTCAGCGCTGATTGAACAGCTGCAGGCAACCTCGCCACCATCCAGGTTCTATCGGAATCAGAACACACTCGCACAGGTCATAGAACAAGTTCGCGACAGGGTCAATGCAGGAAGCACCTTCGCAGAAGCACTAAGCAGGCACCCCGATGTTTTTTCAAATTTCTTTATCAATATGGTCGCGGCAGGCGAAGCGAGTGGGGCGCTGGATGAAATTCTTCTGCGCCTGTCTGAAACGCTGCAAAACCGCGTTAATCTTACAGCCAAAGTCAAATCCGCAATCGCATATCCGGTTATGATGATTATTGTCGCCGTGGCTGTTGTGGTGTTTTTACTGTCTTTCGTCATACCGAGCATAACTCAGATTTTCATCGAAATGAACCAGGCCCTGCCCTGGCCGACAACACTGCTTATCTCAATAAGCGCGTTTCTAAAGAAATACCTGCTGTTAATTGCCTTTGTTGTTTGTGCTGTAATCTTTGCCTCGGCCGCGTGGCTCAGGACAAAAGAGGGCCGATTTATTGCCGACAAAGCTAAACTGAATTTTCCTCTCTTCGGAAAACTTTTCCTCAAACTGGAAACAGCACGGCTGGCAAGGACAATGGGAATTCTCCTGACCAGCGGAATAACAATACTCCACGCCTTGGAAATTGCAAAAGGAGTTATACAAAACACCCTCATCGCTTCTGCTCTGGACTCCGTAAAGGATATGGTCAGCAAAGGAAATAACCTCGCAGAATCGATGAAAGAAACGAAATTGTTTCCGCCAATCGTGTACCACATAATGGCAACAGGTCAAATTAGCGCAAATTTGGAAGACGGATTAACAGAGCTTGCTGATATGTACGACCGTGAGGTTGAGACAACCGCTAAAACGCTTACCTCACTGCTCGAGCCCGCGATTCTTTTGGTCATGGGTGCCGTAATTGGTTTTATCGTAATGGCAATTTTACTGCCTATATTCGAAATAAATCAGGTTCTTTAAAGGAGAGCTGACAAGATGAAAAGACAAAACAAGCAACACTGTCCGCAGCATATTACATATCATCGGCAGCGCAATGGTTTCACGCTGATTGAGCTTATGATTGTGATAGTGATTCTGGGCCTTTTGGCTACTGCGATTATGCCAAGAATTCTAAACAGACCAGAACAGGCCCGCAGAACAAAAACAAAAATCGATATACGCAGTATCGAATCGGCCCTGTCCCTGTTCAAAACAGATACAGGACGTTTCCCAACTACATCCGAAGGTCTGGAAGTGCTCGTAACAGACCCCGGCATAAAGGGCTATAACAGTGACGGCTATCTCGACAAGGTACCAACAGACCCATGGGATAACAAATATATCTACATCTGCCCGGGCATTCACAGCAAAGATTATGACCTCGAATCTTACGGTAAAGATGGTGAAGACGGCGGAACAGATGACAATTCCGACATCGAAAGCTGGAACCTTGAGGACTAAGGACAATTTGCGAATGAATAACAAACATAAGACAATGCGAATGACGCAAATGGGCTTTACCTTCGTAGAGGTTATCATTGCGCTCACGATTGCTTCACTCTCGCTGCTGGCCCTGCTGAGACTCCATCTTATTAATATAAAGATTGCTGATACCGCCGAGATGACTTCCCAGGCCACCTTTTTAG
>CAZUTR010000194.1:0-5347 GCA_964623545.1 uncultured Pirellulales bacterium
CTTTGCCGAACGTACCTACTGTTTTACCTTTATATTTTGAACCAAAAGCAGGACAGCAATCTTCAATGACAGCAATGCCATTTTTGTCAGCAATATTCATAATCGCATCCATATTGCAGGGATAGCCGTATGTATGCTGAGCTATGATAACTTTGGTCCTTGGTGTGATTTCCCCTTGCAGCAGCTCAACATTTATATTGAATGTCACTGGTTCAATATCAACATAAATCGGCTTCGCGCCCAGATATTTGATCGGATTAACATCAACCACGCAGGTATAACCGGGAAGTATAATTTCATCGCCGATGCCGATTCCCATCGCCTTCAATATCGCATATAGCGCCACCCTGCCCTTCCAAAAACCAAATGTACCCTTGCCGTTAAACCAACTCGAAAAAGCCGATTCATATTTACGCATAATCTCGCTCATTTTTATTCTTTTTGATTTTTTTCAGGCAAGTCCAGTATATAAAGGCTCATCGTTCGCCCTTCTGGAGTTTTATAGGTGGTTTCTAATTTCCAACCAAGTTTCTGGTAAAAACTGTTGACCTTGTTATTACCATCGGCGTCCGTAGTTAAGTAGCAACCGTTGCTACCCCTTCTATGTATTTCTTCTATCCATGCACCCACCAAAGCCTTACCGATGCCTTGGCCCTGTGCCTTAGGAGCAACAGCGATAGAACTAAGCAGAGAGCGTGGGCGACCTATAGGAGCTTGACCTCGATAAAGCAAGGCGCGAAACAAACGTTTAGCAGAACTGGGGCGTTTTAGGACCGCTTTAATGCTGGCAACGCAGAATGCCCACCAACGCTGTTTTAGCAACCTTTTGAAATATCCCTCTGGAGACAAAGGGCCCACGATTATGCCCAAAACTTTTCCTGTCGCTGCATCCTCAGCTACTAAACCGACGCCCATGGGGTCCCTTGTAAACGAGCTATAAAACTCACTTAGAAACTTAGGCCCCAGAAAGGTAAGAAAAAAACCTGGAAATGCTCTCATGTGGACATCTACTATCTCGCGAATGTGAGCAGCTTTTATTGTAACGATGTTAAAGGCCATGTTAGCTCGGTGCCTCAATTCGTTGTTGTGTTCTTAAAACACAAGCAAAAATTCCGCGTAATCCTACTTTGAGAATTATAATTCTGGCTTAATCTGCTGGTGATATTTCTTCAAGTAAAAATCCCTGAGAAAGTCAGCGATCTTAACATCGTTAAAGTGTTTTTCCACTCGAACTTTAGCAGCTTGGCCAAAACGCTCTCGCAGCTCAGTATTACTACTCAACAATTTAATCTTATCAGCTATAGCTCGGGGCTCACCTAATGGAGTAAGAAATCCGGTCTGGCCGTTAACTACCAGTTCTTGGGTTCCTAATACATCCGTGGCCACAATTGGTTTGCCTAAAGCCATCGCTTCCAAAAGTGACCGAGGAATACCTTCTTTTTCAGAGGTCAAAGCCACGATGTCACTTGCTGCCACAATTGAAACCGCGTGTGTAGCCCACCCCAGCATATGTACCTTTCCGGTTAGCCCCAAATCCTCCAGTTCTCGATGCAATGTAGATTCCAATGGCCCACATCCGGCTATGACAGCAGATATTGCTACCCCATCCTGCACCAGTAAAGCACAGGCTCGAAGAAAATCGTTTATCCGCTTAACCGGTTCAAGCCGACTGACCAACGCAATCCTTATCTGGCTCGCGGGAAAATCACTCTCTGCGAGTTTAATGTCGCGGTGGGCTCTGGCCCGGACCTCCTCGGCATTGATACCATTGCCTTCATAGGAAACTTTATCTGGTGAGCCCATCATCTTTATACATTCCGGTATATCCCGATGGTTTTGGCTGAATACATGGTGTCTAATTTTGCATACCAGATTTTCGAATAATCGATACTCATGATACCGTATTGGGCTTTGCCCCTCGAAAAAAGGCAAACCATGATAAGTATGCACTATTAGCGGCACACCGGCCATTCGTGCTGCTATTGCCCCCACCACTCCTGGTTTAGCACAGTGCGTATGTACAATATCGAACTGCTCTCTACGAAACAACTTGTAAAGCTTCCATACACTCCACAGGTCGGCAATTGGCTTGATTGACCTAACCATAGGGACGCTAATATGACGAACTGCTGTAGGAGGTAGTTTCAAATCTTCAAGCTCAGGGGGAGTGATTAGGGTAATGTCCAAATCATCATACGAATCAAGAGCTACAAGTTTTGTCTCAAGAATACCTACAGCGCCTCGATATATATTTGTAACATGTGCAATTTTTATCATTTTACAATAGCTAATAATCCGCTCTGTATTTAAGTTAGGCCATAAGTGAATTGTAGAATTCTATATATCGGTTAACAATAACATCCAAACTGAAATGTTCTAAAATCCTTTTTCGGGCAGCCCTGCCTAAATGCATTCGCAGCGATGAGTCACAAACTATCTTTAATAAACCTTCAGCCAGAGCATCGGGATTTTGCTTGGGTACCATTAACCCGGAAATGTTGTTTTCTATTACCTCGGGAGTTCCACCTGCATCCGTGGTAATAACTGGCAATCCCATCAACATAGCTTCCATCAATGCCCTTGGCATCCCCTCATTTCGACTTGGTAAAACAAAGGCATCACAAACCATCAGCAATTCCGGTATATCTTGGCGAGGACCGGTAAAACAGAAAAAATCCTCAAGTTGCTTTTCAGACACAAGCCGCTCAATTTCTTCGCGCATTGGGTCTTGACCTACCAGAAGAATTTTTACGCCGCTAATCTTATTACTGATTTTAGCAACGGCCTCGATTAAATTGCGATGGTCTTTTTCAGGCCTGAAGTTCCCAACGCATGCTATCAAAAAACCTTCATGGTTTATTCCCAGTTTGGACCGGGTTATCTCCTGATAACGGGTTGGATCAAATCGCATAGTATCTATTCCATTTGGAATAATCTCGATTTTAGAGGCTTTGGTTTTTTCTCGCAACATCCTCACATCTGCAACAGAATGAGAATTGCACACTACTTTGTCCACAAGCCGCTCGGTGATGTGGTCAAGAGAACTTTCGATGGCGTTCCTTTGTTCATCCACACCCCTTATACCGATACATAGCCTTCTCAAAGGTGCTAATAACCGCATTAACCGCACCATCAGACTAACACGCAGCCCATAGGCGTGAACAATATCAAACTTTTCTTTTCGCAGTAATAACAATGTGTTCCATAAACATTTTGGACCCAGCCAGTACCCCAGACCTGAAATGCCAAAGTAGTACTGTTTTAATTCTTGCGAAGCGATGGTGTCCATCTCACTTGGAGCCCATAAATTCGCTAGGTATGCATCAATCCCCCGGCTTCGCAATCTCTTCACTAAATCAATGGAAAAGGTCTCTGTCCCACCAAGTCTATGACATGCCAGTATCTGCAACACTTTCATCTTATAATCTTTGTAACCAATGAAGTTTGGCTGTATCGGTACATTGCCAATAATGAACAGGTATGCTTCTTTTGACTAAACTGTCAGCCTGACTAACTTCTATTTTCAGAAGGCCTTATAGTAGATTATGAAATCATCACCATCATTTATAAGAGAGCAATCTACCGTTGCGTAATTATCGTTAACTGTTGGTATAGTTTCGTCCGAACCGTTGTAAACAAACTTATAGACATCAGAAACCGCACGTATCATATTTGATAATCCAAGCCTATCACCCCAACCAATATCTATAGAACCGTTGGAGGTTGTGCGGGTAATTTTGGTTATTTTTGCCCAGGCAATGTCACCTTGGACAGTGGCACCGGCGATTACCGTTATTTCCTCGTCACTAAGCGAGGTATCAAAGACTTTGCCATCGGCGGTGATTCCTTCAATTTTGACTTTTCCGTCCGAACCAGCATCGCCGGTTATCGTAATATTACGAGGGTAATCCGGTTGGCAATCAAAGGTGGTAACCGGAGTGGTATCAATGATATTAGCTTTTATTCCGTCTGTATCTGCCGCAGCAACGTTGATATAGTTGTCTACACAGGTTGGCCCTATAGAGTTACTGGTTCCACCTAAGTAGTAAAACTCCTGAGTATCTCCCCCTGCGAAGTGTACATTACATTTGGTGCCAGAAGCAGTATCCATTATTGTGACACCATAGGTATTTTGTTGGCTGATACAATTAATTAATTGGGTATTGTCCCCATATATAAGAAAGCCACTTCCTTCGTTGTCCTCACTATTCGAATTTTCTCCATCATTAAAAGTTGATTGACAGTTAATGAGGGTACAACTATTAACATTATTACCACCTATCCTGAAGCCTGCTCTGTCCCATTGTTCATCCCTGTTATTCTTTTGTGCCCGGCATCCTATAAAGTTTATCCACTCACCAGATGATACATAAAACCCACTGTGATAATTATAGGTTGAATAACAACCAAGGAACCAACAACTATTTGCTTCTTCATGTGCTATACGAAAACCGCTGCCACCGCCAGAAAGCCCGTTTTTAGAGGCCCCGCATCCTACGAAGGTACAATAAAATAAGATATCACCTCTATAACCTGCACCATTATTATCAGCGAAGAAACTACTGAAGTGGTTGGAATTGGTACTATTAGCCTCGTATAGACCTATGCCGCCGCTGTGTTCAAAGGTGCACGAATAAAACTCGGATGCCCAGCTTTTCTTTATGTACATCCCACCACTATTGCCTCCTGAAGTATAGATATTAGTAAAGATACAATCGTGAATATACAGAACATCATCATCGTCTATATAGATACACCATTCGGTTCCGCCTGTGCGGCTCGCAGCAATTAGCAAATTATCTAGTTCAAACTGACCTTTCTCTTCAACACTAATATCCGAATTGGCCGAATCCTGTGCCTGATAGTAAATCCCATAATCTACAACATAGCTTACCATTATCTTAACGGTATGCAGATCACCTGTTCCTTTCAAAGATACCCTCGTTTTGAGGTTGATGCGGTCAGTGGTGTTATATTGCCCTGGCAACAGATAAACTTCGCCGCCCCAGCCTACATCTCCAATCTTTCGGCCGCTTGCCTCGGCTACAGCATTTATCGCATCGTTGATTTGAACATGGTCATCAGTACCATCGCAAACATAATCGGCTAGTTGTTTCTGTTCTTCGGTAGCAGTAGCTGGAGCAACAATGACCATAGACAAACCTCCAACTCCTTGACATAGCCACTGCTTGGCAAACAGAGCAAAGTCGGAAAAGTCAACAATCTTGTCGTGATTAAAATCTGCCGGCAGATGGCCAGAACAAAGAGTTGATAGACAAAACACTAAAAGCAGACTTGTATTCTTCATTATAGCTACTCTCCTTACTTAAATCTTTTTTTGATTTTT
>CAZUTR010000195.1:0-5342 GCA_964623545.1 uncultured Pirellulales bacterium
TTTCTGTCAGCGAGGTAATTCTCGGGGCGTTTTTCGTAATGTATCTGTGGGCAATCATTGCTTTGCGTTTTTTCATAGATATTTTTTCTCCATTGCTGTCGGAACTATTTCCATCGCTGACCAATACTTCCATATCGGCTGTACTGCTGGCCTGACCACAGAACAGATATCCGTTAATCAAATCCACAGCGATATCCACCAGTGCCCTGCCGTACAGGTCCATATATTCATTGCCGTTTTCTTTCACGAAGGCCACAGCTTTCTTCAATTGTTCTGTACCTTCAGAAAGTTTTTCAAGCAGGTCATTTAATTCACTTTCGAAATTACCTTCCGCGAGCTCAGTGAGAACTTTTTCTGCTGTTCCGCTGCAGACTCCGCGAACCGCCGCCACAATCTGCAATTGGCTTGTGCCTTCATATATTGTCGTAATTCTTGCATCACGGGCGTGCCGCTCGCTGGCATAATCCCTCATATAACCGCTGCCGCCGAGAACCTGAATTGAATCGTACGCAACAGAATTGCTCATCTCGCTGCAATAGTATTTACTCATAGGTGTCAGCATTCCTGCGTAACGCTTGTATTTTCGCGACTCGTTTTTCAACTTTTTGGCTTCGGTCTTATCTTCCGGCGGATTAGTTTCGAGTTTTTTTGCGTATCCAATCCACATATCCACAACTCTTGAGGTCTCGTATAAAAGTGCGCGACCTGCCTCGATGGCGATTTTCATATCGATGAGCATGTCCCGCACAGCCGGCAGTTTTTCAATTGCGACCCCGAATTGTACTCTGCTCGCTGCATAATCGCGGGCTACACGATAAGCCGCCTCAGCGATACCGACCGATTGAGCCGCGATTCCGATCCGGGCTCCGTTCATTAAGCTCATAACATAAGTTATCAGTCCCCGCTGCCGTTCACCGATGAGTTTGGCCGGTGCATCATCGAAGAACAATTCACAGGTGGGGCTGCCGTGAATGCCAAGCTTGTCCTCAAGTCGCCGTACCTTAACCCACGGGCCACGCTCGACCAGAAATAAGCTAAGGCCTCTGCCGTCGGATATGTCAGGTTCACTGCGGGCCAGGACCAGCAGGATTTCACCGCAGCCGTTTGTTATAAATCGCTTAACGCCTCGTATGAACCAGTTGCCCTCAGCATCCTGATAGACCTTCGCTGGTTTTTCATTTTCCGCATCATGTCCAGAGACCTTGACTGCTTGCAGGTCTGAGCCTGCATCGGGCTCGGTCAAGACCATTGCCCCTGTAACCTTGCCTGCCGAAAACTGCGGCAGGTACTGTTGTTTGATTTCTTCAGATGCAAAGGCGTTGATTGTTTCTGCAATTCCCTGCAGGCCGAATATATTCATAAGCGATGCATCGGCACGCGAGACAATCTCAATGGCCATCGAATAGACAAGACTTGGGAAATTCAGTCCGCCGAATCTGTAGGGCAAAATCATCCCCATCACCTCCGCCTTGCTCAGCTTTTCGATAGATTCGGCTATTCCTTTTGCGTATGTTACAGAACCATCCTCGTTGAGGGTATTGCCCTGTCTGTCCACATCCTCAGCCCGTGGTGCGATAAAGTCAGCACTCAATTGGCCCAGCGAATCAAGGACCATATCATAATTCTGTATCGCCTCGGCCGCATCGGCTGGTGCATAGTCAAATTCGCCTGCGAACTTGAAATCCTCTTCGCTTATCTCTGCCAGTTTGCCAATGTCAATATGCCTTAGCAAAAACTGTATATCATCGTTGTCCGTGTAAAAATTTCCCATTTTTGATTCTCGATTCTCGATACTAGATTCTCGTTTTATGACCTCTATCCACAGACTTAATAAAATTTGATATCATCTTACCGAGGTGGTCATATTCTTCACAAAAATATTCATACTTTTCTGTGTCAGTCAGTGACTTAGTCTCATATAAGGTATTTAAATGGTCTCGAGTTTCATCACAAGAGGCTATAGAGTAAGTTAGGAATTTGATGAACTCTTGCTTGTATCTACGTCTTCCAAATCCCTCAACTATATTATTTTTAACCGATTTGCTCGACTTTCTTATTTGACTTCCCTCCTCATACAACTCAAATTTGGGTAGCTTTAAACTCATCTCATGAATTTCAATAGCCAGTTTATGTGCCTTCCTATAAATGTCCAAATCTCTATAACTTTTGTATGCCATAACCGGCCCCTTTTACGGGCATCGAGTATCTGGTATCTAGTATCAAATCATTAATCACGTACACCGGATTTAATAGTTCTTATCATCCTCGGCACAACAACATTTAAGTCACCGACTATTTTGTAATGTGCAATTTGAAATATCGACGCACCCGGGTCGCTGTTGATTGCGACAATCTTTTGACTCTGGCTCATACCCGCCTGATGTTGAATTGCACCGCTGACTCCCACGGCTATATACAAGCTTGGCCTAACCGTTGTTCCGGTTTGCCCGACCTGATGGTCATGGTCGATAAAGCCCAAATCCACAGCTGCCCTCGTAGCCGCCGGTGCTGCGCCGAGACAGTTTGCGAGGTCCCAGATGAGTTGAAAATTGTCTTTACTGCCCACACCCGCCCCGCCGGCGACGATAATCCGTGCCGCCTTAAGGTCCACCTTCCTTTGGCGTTTATGCTCTTCGAGAATCTCTAGTGGCAAATCCGCCTGCGATAATTCGACGGTCTCTGTAATAATATCGCCCTTGCGTTTTACGTCCGCCTCCGGCATCGGCATAACACCTTCACGCACCGTTGCCATTTGCGGCCAGCGGTCGTAATTTATAATCGTGGCGATTATATTTCCACCAAAGGCAGGTCTTATTTGGAAAAGTAGATTCTTGTGTACCTCACCGTTTTTACTCGGCTGATGGTCGCCGATTTGAAGGTCTGTGCAGTCCGCTGTGAGCCCTGCCTTTGCAGCGCTTGCTACCCGCGGAGCAAGGTCCCTGCCGGCCACCGTCGCCCCGTATAGCACTATCTGTGGCTTGTACTTGTGAATCAAATCGAATACTACCTTTGCATAGCTGTTTGTTTGGAATGTTTTAAGCAGTGAGTCCTCAGCCACATAGACCTTGTCCGCTCCATAATGTATCAACTTTTCCACCAGCTCACTGACCGTATCGCCCAGCAGTACCGCGGCGAGTTTTACACCGAGGGTATCCGCTAAATGTCTTGCCTTGCTCATCAGCTCAATCGGTGTATCTTCCATTTTGCCGTAATGCTGCTCGGCAAAGACCCAAACCTCACCTTGCCTGTTCACATCTATCATAACTCGTATCTCGTTATAATGTCATTGCGAGTCCGCCGTAGTCGGACGAAGCAATCTAAAAGTCAATATCCGGCAAATTATGCGATTATCTTATCTTCAAGAAGCTCATGTATCATATCACTGATGCCTTTGTCGCTTGGTTCGATGTCTTTGCTTTCTTTCGCTGCAAGGACAACACTTTGGATGCGATGCACTTTTGTCGGTGAGCCGTTACGACCGCACCATTTCAAATCTGCTTCGAGAAAATCCAAATCCCAGTGCTTTATTAACAATCCCTTTTGTTCCAGCTCATTACATTTATATTCGACGAGGCCTTTGATGTCTGCTTCACCTGCTTCAGGATTATCCGATTTTACTTGTTGTTCTACCTCGAGTATTGTCTCTGCTTTTTTGTATTTCATCATTTTTTTGGCCGCAGCGACTCTTGGCTCATTCGCATCTCCGGTAACCGTCAACAGCACCGGCAGTTTTGTTCTTACCTGCTGCCAGCCGGCACCGATGTTCCGACGTACCGTTATCGTTTTGTCGTTAAGCTCAGTTAACTCTTCGGTGTAAGTGATTTGGGTAATTCCCAGCTTCTCGGCCAACTGCGGTCCGACCTGCGCAGTATCACCGTCGATTGCCTGCCTGCCGCACAACACAATATCGTAATCCAGTTTTTTGACTGCACAGCTAAGGATATAGCTGGTTGCCAGGGTATCGCTTGCTGCGCACCTCTGGTCGGTGATTAAAATTGCCTCGTCGGCCCCACGGTAATGCGAGTCACGGAGAACTGCCGCCGCTGCCGGCAGACCCATAGTCATTACTGTCACTTTGCCGCCGAACTGCTCTTTGATTTGCAGAGCTAATTCGAGGGCATTTAGGTCTTCAGGATTGAAAATCGCCGGTAGAGCCGAGCGGTTGACCGTCCCGTCGTCGTTCATCGCCTTGCCTGTAATTCTTTTTGTATCAGGAACTTGCTTGACTAAAACAATACAGTTAAACGCCAACTGGGGCCTCCTTCGTAGTAAATTTTCGATTTTTATAAGTAAATGAAAGTTAACTAGTTTAACTATATTCCGCGCCAAGTCAACCTTAAAATACTGTTCTGAATATTTGCAGGGTTTGTTGGCATGTTATTAGTATTTTGTTATTGAGTTCCACTGTTGTTTTAAAGAACCTGAGTTTGAATTCCTTCGTAAAATAAGAGTGTACTGTCAATACTAATCAAAAATTAACATTGATAAAAACAGCACTTTTTAGTATAATCATAGTAGTAGTTATAGATTTGTTTTTTAGCGGCGGTTCCGGTAATGCGGCTGAAACTTAATAGTAGCAGTTTGTTCCAGAGGTGCATTATAAAGGTGAAAAATCAGCCTTTTTAACGAATCGTGTATAACGGATTGTTGTTGAGAGTTTATTGAAACAAGCTGGTTAGCTATAATAATTGGCGAATTTTTATCGGTATTGTAGGAAAAATCCGATTTATGAGATAGACCATTGGGGGTTTGTTAACGGTGTTTGCTCTGCTTTTAAATACCGGCACAACTCGCTGAAAAACCGCTAAACTCCCCTTTCTAATGGGTCGATTTGGTATGAGCGTTGCCGTGATTTTTTGGTAAAAAAATAAAATTCCTTTTGACAGCGCTTTTGTATCCGGCATAATTACGACATGACTCCGGATATTATCGGTAGTATTGAAAAGACTGAAGGGTTGGCTTTGCCAGAAAAATCGATGACTAACGAGACAAATTACGACTCGATATTTGGCAGAATAGCGGTCGAGCAGGGTCTCTGCACGAGTGCGGAATTGCGTCACTCACTTGAGGAATTGCAGGCTCGCCGCAAGATTAACAACATTTCCCTGATTAATCTGATGATTGACCTCGGCTATGTTACTGCCAACCAGGCCGAACGCTTGAAGAAAAATTTGAAGGAAAGCAAGGCTGTCGCCCATCAGATTCCAGGTTATAAAATTCTCGGCAAAATTGGTGCCGGCGCAATGGCCGTTGTATATAAAGCTCAGCAATTGAGTTTGAACCGCACCGTTGCCATAAAAGTTTTACCCAAGCGGTTTAGCGAAAACCAGGAATATGTCGAG
>CAZUTR010000196.1:0-5258 GCA_964623545.1 uncultured Pirellulales bacterium
TATATAGATTTGCCTGGCCGTCATGATATAGCAGCCGTGAGTACTGCCCGGAATGTGCAGCTTCTCGTGCCAGCCAGGGTTCCTCCTCATTTTGCACATAAGTCGTAACTTCCAGACCTCGGGTCGTACCGCCGTAGGCCCAGTCCGGCGGTTCCCAGCCGGTCCAGTCACCTGTTTCAAATCCTCCGTTTATGATTGGGGTTGCCATCGCATGACTCATTAGTACCACCATAAATAAATCTGCCAGAGCCAGGAATTTCCTACTTGACATTTTTTTCTCCTATTAAATTTGTATAATTTTTTTCGAACCTCTGATTTACCGTATTTGGATTTATAACATCCTTGTTTTGTGGAGAAACTTGAAGTGCCGCTTCTCATCACCATCTTAAATAAAACAATATTATATGCGATTTTATCTGAAAAGTCAAGGAAAAAGCCCCATAAAGCAGCTTTTTGGGGGAAAGATACGCTCTGTGGCCTTATTACGGATCCAATAGAAGAGCCAACATGTTCGAGAATAACAAATTATGAGGATTGGTGGGCAGTTCTTTGTTTCAGGGATATATTTTGGAAAAAAACCAAGAAAAACCGCTCGAATTTTGTATAATAGACCGATAAGAAAATTGTTTTTGACCCTGTCAGAAGGGATGCGGCAGGTAATGGTTGAAATGCGTTTTTTTATCATCGATTGGACTTGAAAGATTCGGATTGCGGGTTGAGTCGGCGGTAATAGTCGGCGAACTTATAGGTTGTTAAGAACGTACAGTTTTTGTTGGAAAATCGGCCGTTGAAAACTCGGTGGAGGCGTGCCTAAACTAAAGCCAATTTGTTTATTTGTCGATACTTATGGTGATATGAGGCCCCTGTGCAGGTCTGTATCTCCCGATTGCTTCAGCAAGCAGCTAAAACTGGTCAAAAATAGTGTCTGGGCAGTGCTGTTTTTGGCACAGCCGACGGGGACGGAGTCCAAGAAAGTCTATGATTAAGAACTGATTTCGCCAGAGAATAACGGAAAAGGTTATTTCTTAATAGCGTCTTGTTTTCTGCCGATTTTAAATAAATGATATAATAAACAAACAGAGAAGAAGTTGAAACCTGCTTTTGTGGTAAGGACCTAAGCTTTTACGTTGTTGCCGCAAAAAAACTGGCGAAGGCGAGACAAGCAACACAGTAATGGTTGTTCTGTAAGATTTGTAGTTCTAAAGGTGAAAAACGAATTTTTTTGCATTTTTAGCTGTCTTTTCGAGGTTTATGATTTTTAATCAGAAAATACTTTTTGTTCTTGCTCTGGCAATCGCGGGAACGGCTCTGGCGGACCGTGATGTGTCCTCAGTTTCCTTTCGGGGAGACGGTGCAAACTTTGGTATGAGAATCAAAGACAGCCAGTTTGATAAAGATGCATTTCTGATAGTTACCACCGGAGCAAAGTTTGAATATGCGCAGGGGGAAATGAAAATATATCAGGAACTTCAGAACAAGCGCCTCCTAGCAACTATTGAGATTTCTGGCACACCTGAATTTGAAAAGGTCGAAGCAAATGATGACCATATTCTTTTGTGGTCTGAGAATTTGAATATTGGTATATATGGCGATTCCACCTGTATACTCGAACCCAAAGAAGAGCTGGAGCTAAAGTGTTCAGGTAATTTTAAACCGGATTATGAGGGTAGGCACGACGGGGAATTGGTTCTGATTGATGATTCAGGTGGGATAGAAATCTTTCCACAGCGACACGAGACGGGCTACAAAGTTAAAAAGCTCAATCTTGGAAAGAGAGACTGGATTGTAGAATACCTACTTAACGCGAATGAAAGAGTTATGATAGCAGCATTTCCGCCTAGAAAATTTAATTTTCAACAGTCCTACTCAGACCGTATCGTGCATACGGGAGGAATTCATATAAAAGCCAGTGACACATCTACGGGATTCTTGCCGCCAGATGAAGTTATACAAGCTTGGCGTAAGTACGTCAATATTATTTGCATCAATGGTGACGGCTTGTACCCTGGTAAAAAAAACTGGGGTAATAGTTCCTATAATTGGTTTCGTAGTAAAACTCCAGGAAGATGGTGCTTCGGCGGACCGTATAAACCTGCTAAGCCAAGCGAACTGCAGAGGGTGGTCGCCACCGCCCACAAACTGGATATGAAAGTAGTGATTTATGTCACAGCATTTTACTACTACAAGTCAAATGATCCGGAGGCTTTTTTCGAAGATGCCCGAACAATCTACAACGAATATGATTTAGACGGTATCTATGTAGATGGACTTTACCGTGACAAAAAGTATTTAACCGGAGCTATTCTTGATAATAAAATAATAAACTGGGAATTGATGCGTAGATTACGGAAGTTAATTGGCTCGGAGGGCATTCTTTACTATCACGGCTCAGGAGACCGCTCACAGGTGGCGGTGGTGCCGAACATTGACGCCCTCTGTGACTTTGTTCTTTATGGTGAAAGTGTTGAATTTAACAATTTTAGCGACGATTACATTCAATATCAGGTTCGCAAATTCGGAATTAGTAATACTATCGGAATAATTAAAGCCAGCCGCAAACCAAGTTGGATGAGCGAGGAATATGTGCTAAAAGAAATGGTGAGTTTCAATGGTAGAGCCCGCTGGGGTACTTATCCAAGATTAGGTGCTGATGGGCAGTACTTCTGGCCCACCAACCCTCCCGAATATTTGCGAAACTATTACAAAGAACTGGATGCCCTAAGTGATAAAAAACAATGACCAGCCACGCCTCTGGGACTTGGAGCGACTGAAACGGCCATCTGTTTAAAAAAAGATTGGAGTATATACCAATGGACGAGAATGATTTAACTCAGAGTCAAAGCCGCGGTTTTGCCCCCAGAAGTATTATATATCTGGGATGGCTCTTCATGGCTAGTTTTCTATGCATAGCCAGCTATTACTTTGACAAGGCAGCCAATAGCGTTGTTTTCTGTACCATTACTTATACCGTAATTGTCCTCGTCCATCTGGCAAGAATATTCGTGCGAGAAGATAAGGTAGACTGGCTGGCCCCTGACCTCTTATTCCTACTTGTCTATTCTGGTTACCATTACGGATACATTATCCCTTATGTACTGGGATTAATACCCTATGATACTAATGTTTTTGTGTTTCCAAAATTGATGCCATTCACTCTGTTTCTGATAAATTTGGGTTTAGTAAGCTTTCTGATAGCCTATGAATTTGGATTGCCAGCGCAGCGAGCCGCCTTACTGCAAACAGGTCCGAAATACGTATCGGTTCCTCCTATGGGCTGGTTTGTGATTGCGTGGTCGATAATGATAACAGGATTAGCCTTTCATTTTGGAACCTTGGCTCAAGTACCTGCAGGCTCCCTACTTGCAGACACTTACTACGTGGTTTCACATATAGATGAGTACGTCTCCACGCCGGTATTTTTCAACATCAGCGATAGAGTTTTCCTATTGGGAGCAGCAATATACGTAGCAACCAGCATATATCGTACTGGCAAGCTTTTTGCCAGCAAACTGGGTATGGTGGTTATCTTGGGATTCCTGATTTTTAGCTTATTAGAGGGAGACCGCGGCGGGGCTCTTAAACTTGGGGTCGTAGTGCTGTGTGCAATGTGGTATGGGGTAAGAAGAATAAAGCTGAAATGGCTTATAGTAATTTTTATTATAACCACTTTCAGTATCGGTGCGGTAAGAGTTCTAAGACACACTGCCGGTCTTGATATAGGTAAAATTCCCCAAGAATACAAATATCAAAAGGAGCGAAGGCCATATCCTCTCATATTAGAGACTTCTGCGGAACTAGGTGGAACCGTAAGAACAGTTAATGGCAGTGTCGGCTTCCTACATGAAAATTACTGGTGGGGACGCAGCTTGGTGCAGGCATTCGCCGGTACCATCACTCGTAAAATCACCGCCAATCTGGGTCCCTCACCTTCTGAATGGTTAACAACTAACCTACAAGGTATACGTGCACCAGGAGCAGGGTCGTCAATTGTCGCTGAGGGTTATCTGAACCTTGGTATCCTAGGGGTAATACTTGTAATGTTTGCAGTGGGTTATCTGCTGCGTTGGTTTTATTTTCGACTGAGGGCATACCCCGGCCCGATTAATATGATTTTGCTTTTAGTGGCCTTGTCAAGCTGTGTGTATTGGGTAAGGCAGAACTCAGAGCTTGCAATTCCTGTATTTATCAGGGCTCTGATTTTCTGTGGATTACTGAGGTTGTTCCTTTCACCCCGATACCTGCCTTGGCAGCAGCAATCCTACTTGGTATCTGGTAGTCCATCCGAGGACGTTCAAGCATATGAGTAACAACTACCAATGCTGATGTGGTCATATGAAATAGACCTTCGTCGAATCCCTCAACAGAAGGGATTTATCCACCTTATTTTGCTGATACTACGGGACTGTTTGACTAAGCTTGCTAAGTCCCAGCAAGGCATTTTATGTAAGATTTGTCTTATACGCCTGTAGTGTATTCGACCAATATTGCGCCTTGCTCTTCGAGTCAAAGGATTTGAGTGTAGCACTTTTAGTCCATATCTGTCATATATCGGTTTGAAAGCACAAAGGCAAGGCCACAGTTAAAGAGTAAATAGAAGATAAGAAATCGAACTCATATAAAACACTTTTATCATTGAAAAAAGAAAATGGATGTGACCAGCGTTGAATCACTTCGTTACATTGCCAAGCAAGTAGGCTATGGCTATCAGGGCCTGAATCGTTACCAAGCTAAAGCTACTTTTTTGTTCAAAGATATCCCTTTGGAAGGTCGTCGAGTGATTGATATTGGTTGTGGTACAGGCACTTTTGCCCTCTGGGCCGCCGTCCACGGTGCCAAATATGTGCTGGGCATCGAACCCGAAAGTGCAGGGGGCACAGGTGGCACGTTGGAAAGATTTCAATCTATCATAGCTGATCTGGAACTGGAAGACCAGGTAGAAGCAAAGGATTTGCTACTGCAGGATTTACCTGTGCCTGAAGAACGCTTTGATGTGTGTGTTATGTACAATGTGATTAACCACTTGGATGAAGAGGCTGTGGCACACTTGCATGAAGATTGGGCTGCAGTAAAAAGGTATTTACATATATTGCAGCATTTAAGGCAAATAATGACTGCAAACGGTCTACTAATAGTGGCCGACTGTGCCAGGAGCAATTTCTGGCCTGCTGTTGGCCTGAAGCCACCATTGGCAAGGACAATTGAGTGGAAGAAACACCAGAATCCTAAGACCTGGATCGACATATTTTCAAGGGTCGCTT
>CAZUTR010000197.1:0-5209 GCA_964623545.1 uncultured Pirellulales bacterium
TCGCACCGTCGATATTATGGAAAAGATGGCGGCGATGTAGAGACAAAGGACAGAGAACAGAAGGCAGGTAAAGAATGGCCAAGAAGACTGTTGCTGATATTGATGTAAAAAATACAACAGTGTTGATGCGGTGTGATTTCAATGTTCCTTTAGATGAGAACTGCAATATCACAAGTGACGACAGAATCGTAAAAGCACTTCCTACAATAAAGCATATCCTGGACGGCGGTGGTGCGCTTATTCTGATGAGCCACTTGGGAAGACCCAAGGGACAGAAGGATGAGAAACTCTCACTTCGGCCGGTGGCGAAGAGGTTGTCCGAACTGCTGGGTAAAGAAGTTATTTTCGCAGATGACTGTATCGGCGAAGAGACAAAGGCCAAGGCAAAGACGTTAGAAAGCAGCGATTGTATGCTGCTGGAAAATCTGCGTTTTCATAAGGAAGAGACCATAAAAGACAAAGCCGCCAAAGAAGATAAACAGCTTCGCGAGGCCAAAGATAACTTCGCAAAGCAGCTTGCCGAACTTGCGGATATTTATGTAGATGACGCCTTCGGCACAGCACACAGGGACAATGCTTCGATGTACACGGTTCCGCAAATGATGGAGGGAAAGCCGCGGGTAATCGGTTTTCTTATTGAAAAGGAGCTGAAGTTCCTCGGTGAAGCATTGGCGGAACCGCAAAGGCCGTTTGCTGCGATACTCGGTGGAGCGAAGGTGTCCGACAAAATAAACGTGATTGAAAATCTACTCGATAAGGTCGATTTCATACTTATCGGCGGAGCGATGGCTTATACATTCTTCAAGGCACAGAATAAGACGGTGGGAGATAGTTTGTGCGAAGATGATTTTGTGGACAAGGCAACGGAACTTCTGGAGCGGGCTCGGCAGGTCGAGCGAGAGATAGTATTGCCGGTCGATAATGTCATTGCCAAGGAAGTTAAGGCCGGCGCTGAGCACAAAATAATAAGCGGTGATATAGAGGCTGGCTGGAAGGGAGTGGATATCGGGCCGCAGACGCGAAAGCTCTTTGCTGAGAAACTTGCCGGCGTTAAGACGGTTGTCTGGAACGGGCCGATGGGCGTATTCGAGATGCCGCCTTTTGATGAGGGTACAAATGCGATAGCTGCGGTGGTCGCTGCTGCTACGGATGAAGGGGCATGCAGTATTATCGGGGGCGGTGACAGTGCAAGTGCGGTTAAAAACCTCGGCCTGGAGGACAGAATAAGCCACATCTCAACCGGAGGCGGGGCGTCACTCGAATTTCTCGAAGGAAAGAAATTCAAGTGCCTCGAAATCCTTGATGAAAAGTAGAGAAATTAACCGCCGAGAACACGGATGCCGAAGAGGTTCATAAATAAATTCGAATAACGAAATTCGAAATCCGAGACAAATTCAAGATTAAAATGTTCGAATTTTCAAAAACAGTTGTTTTGGTCATTTGAATTTAGGTAATTCGGATTTGTTTCGTGCTTCGGATTTAGAATTTTGTGCTTCATGCTGTGCCTTTTGCAGCCGAAATTCCCGCTGTTTAGAAGAAAAAGTCCCATAATTTCCAGTTTTTTCTTGACATACTCCCCCCTTTTAGCTAAAATTGTTTTAAACAGGAAATATATGCCAGCGGTGAGGAAGCTGAGGGGGGCAAAAGCTTTTCCCACAAAGGAGGCCATACTTTTTAATCCACGGAAGGTAAGTTAAAAAACAATTTATTGTGAAAGAACAAAACGAATTTTGGAGGAGAAAAAGATGAAAAAACTAATTGCTTTTATGCTATCAATTTTCTGGTTTAGCTGTATGATTCCCTTGTGCAGAGCGGTGCCAGTTGAATGGCCAATTGCAGAAGGCGGCAATGGTCACTATTATGAGCGTGTAGATGCTCCACAAGGAGTTACCTGGTACGATGCGAAAGCCACCGCGGAAACCTTTACCTTTCTTGGGGTAACCGGTCACTTGGCCACCATTACTTTGGCCAATGAGAACAGTTTCATAGTCAATAACCTTGGCGGCGTGCCAGTTTCAATCAGTTGCTATTGGCTGGGTGGTTTTCAACCAGATGGAAGCCCTGAACCAGCTGGCAATTGGCAGTGGATAACCGGCGAACCTTGGACTTATACCAATTGGTCATTGGGCGAGCCTAACAACAAATATGGCGGCGAATCTGGAGGAGCTCCAGCTGGTAGTGACGAAGAGGTTCTGCTCTTTTGGGGAAACCAAGGTATGTGGAACGACATGGAAATTAGCTCATTTCAGCGGGGTTTCATCGTGGAGTACCCTGTTCCTGAGCCGGGGACGTTTTTGCTGCTTGGTTTGGGTGGCCTTTTGTTCAGAAGACAGAGGTCGGAGGACAGAAGACAGATTAAAAAGGACGCAGGGAATATAAAATAACGAACAGGGAATATCGAATTATGAAGTAAAAAGGGCCTAGGTTGTCGGCCCTTTTTTATTTGCATTTAAGGTAAAAAATGATATTAAGTGCGTAGCAGGGATGGTTACGGCTAAACAGATAGTGGCGAAATAAAATCCCAGGATTGGGCTGCAAGACAGGCACAGGCGGGATTGGCCTGGATGTATTTGATGGCCACAAGAAGCGCTTCGGTGTCCGTAATGAAGACCTTCCAGCAGCCACGAGCCCAGGTTGTATGTTTTAATTTCAAATCTCTCGTCGCCGCACCTTTAAGCTGATTGACAATGTACTCGATTCTATAGTTTGAACGCTGAACAAGTATATGGACATGGTCATTCATTATTGCGCAAGCCGGAACTTTTATACACAATCGTTGAACGACTCCACCAAAGGCATTAGCAGTAATTGAGCGAGATTTGTTATCAAAGTAAAACGGAGGACGGCTAAGCCGCGGCGCCGCCATTGTCCAGAATTTCATCAACTGTTCTTTAGCTGGTGTCGGACTTTGTCGGCCGTATTTAATCCTGCCTAACATCTGTAGTTGCTCATTATAAATTTCTTTAGAATAAGAACCACGCGGGTCGTTCGGCAGCCAAGTGCCGTACGTAGTGAAAATGGCGTGATAGGCAATAATCATTGTCAGTTTCCTTATTGTTTAGCAGTAGCCGGAACGGCTACTTTCAGCGATAAAATATCATTGTTATTGCTGTATTACAAGAGACAGTCGAAGAACTATAAAGAACAACGGTGAGGGTAAATTGCATGGAGTGCCGCTGGTATCGGGGACGTCGCCGTCCCGGCGACGGCTAAACAATTGGGGATTTGGCGGTTTGGTTTTGAGTGGAAAACGCGGGACGCAAGGGAACCAGTGAATTATCGAATTAGTTGATTAGGGCCGTGAATATGGAATTTGCGGCCCTTTTTTATTTGACTTTCGGTAGTTTTGCCATTATTATTCCATCTTTGGGACTCAGCCGGAGGTTTTTACCGCCGGCAAGGAATATATAGATTTTATGGTTTTTTTGGAAAGGGGTCGAAAATGCAAAAGAAAATGTTTCTGTCAATTGTTGTGTTTTTAGTAGTATTTCTGAGCGGTTCAAGTGCTCTGGCGCTGACTCTAATGGGGCAGCCGACGGCCAGCCTGAAAGAGGGACAGTCAAGTGGAGGGGGTGAATACACCTACAGTAAGATGGATATCGATATCGAAGATTTAACCCCAACAGAAGATGTTGAAACCAATGCCTACCTGGCTTATCTTGGCTGGGGTATCACCGATAACTGGGAGGCATCCGTACGTGTAGGCGCTGTCGGTGTTGACATCGAAAATATCGATGATGTTAGTTCGTTCGATCTCGACGGCAACACGAAATTCTCATACGGCTTTGGAACGAAGGCAACGTTTATGTCGAATGATAGGCTCAGCTGGGGCGCACTGTTTCAAATTATTTGGGAGAAATCTGAAGATATTTGTGCATATGGCTATCATAGCTATGAATTTGAAATTAATTTTTACGAGATTCAGATTGCAGCCGGTCCAACTTACGAGACGGACGGGATGTGCATCTATGGTGGTCCGTTCATGCACTTTTTAGATGGAGACCTTAAAGTGAGTATGCCGGGGAAAAGTGAATCCTTCGATATGAAACAAGAATCAGAGTTTGGCGGATATGTGGGTACACAGTCTGAAATTGGTGAAAACTGTTCCGCTAATTTAGAGGTCCAGTATACAGACAATTCTTGGGCCATTGGGGGGAGGATTGTCTGGGAACTTGGACCTTAATAAGACTTTATAACTTATTTTTTAATCGAAGTAAGCCAAAAGCATACAAAGCATTGCGAGACAGTCTAATTATCTTACCCAGCAGTTTTTTTTATTTGACAGTGTGGGGTCTTGTTGTTAAAAATCTATTTTTGGGATTCAGACAGAGACTTTTGCCTTTAGCTTTGGATGTGTAGATATTACTGTTTTTTAGAAAGGAGTCGAAAAATGCAGAAAAAAATGTTGTTGTCATTTGTTTTGTTTTTAGTTGTTAGTTTGAGCTGTTCGAGCGCTCTGGCGTTGACTTTAATGGGGCAGCCGACGGCCGGTTTAGAGCAAGGTCAGCTCAGTGCGGGAATTGAATACACTCGTGGTGAGATGGATATCGAATTTGACGAATTGTCCACTGCCGAAGATGTTGAAACCAATGTCTACCTGGTTAATCTTGGCTGGGGTATCACCAATAACTGGGATGCATCTGTTCGTTTGGGAGCTGCCAGTGTTGATATTGAAAATCTCGACGATGTAGATTACTTTGATATCGAAGGCAGCACAGAGTTTGCTTTTGGTTTTGGAACAAAGGCAACTGTTATAGAGGGTGACGGACTCGACTGGGGTGCGCTGTTTCAGATTATGTGGTTGAAATCTGAAGATAAGGTAGACCCCTATGATTTTGAAATGGATTTTTACGAGATTCAGATTGCAGCCGGCCCGACTTACGAGGCGAATGGGATGTGCATCTATGGTGGTCCGTTCCTGCACTTGTTGGATGGCGACCTTGACGCAAGTATGCCAGGGGATAGTTATTCCTTCAGTATGGAACAAGATTCAGAGTTTGGCGGTTATGCTGGTGCGCAGTTTGCAATCGGTGAAAGTGGTTCCGCTAATGTAGAGGCCCAGTTTACAGGCAGTGCTTGGGCCGTTGGCGGCGGTGTCGGCTGGGAGTTTGGACCTTAATAAGACTTTAAAACTTGTTTTTAATCGAAGTAAGCTAAATGGGCTGCGGGGTTGTTTGGTTATCTTGCCTTGCAGCCTTTTTTATTTGAC
>CAZUTR010000198.1:0-5184 GCA_964623545.1 uncultured Pirellulales bacterium
AGCCCGGCACTTCAATTATGCGATAAAGCTTTTCTTGTTAAGCCGACTACTAATGTCAATTATATAAAGCAGCTCTTATCGGTGGTGAAACAAAACAAGGTAAAGCTGCTTGTTCCCACTGTTGATTTGGATTTGAAACTTTTGGCTAAGAACAAACCAAAGTTTTCCGCAATGGGTTGTTGTGTGCTTATCTCAGCGCCTGAGGTGGTTGACATTTGTCAGGATAAGAGAAGAACGTATCGTTTTTTGCTCAAAAATGGTTTTGATACACCTGTTACTACCGGTGTAGCAACTGCACTTTCAAAGAGTGAACCCAGGCTTCCTTGTTTCCTCAAACCCTGGGACGGCTACGCCAGTAGAGGTAACGCCGTTGTGAAAAATCGCAAGGAACTTACATTTTTCGCAAAGAGAATACCGAATTGTATTGTTCAGGAATTCATCAAAGGTTCTGAGCATACCTGTGACGTCTACGTGGATTTCAGTTTGAAAGTTCGCTGTGTTGTGCCGAGAAAGCGGGTAGAGGTTAGAGCCGGTGAGGTAAGTAAAGGTCAGGTTGTAAAACATCCAATGATTATGCGTGAAGCTGCGAGAGTTGTTGAAACGCTCGGCGCCGGGCCAGGGGTTATAACTTTACAATTGTTCCTTACGGAGGATGGCAGAGTCAGATTTATAGAGATAAATCCCAGATTTGGCGGGGGAGTACCACTGTCCATTAAAGCAGGTGCCAACTTTCCTAAATGGATAATGCAGGAACTAAGCGGCAAAAAAGCTAATATTCCTTTTGATGGCTTCAAAGACAATTTGATTATGCTCCGCTATGACGATGAGGTTTGGTTGGAAAAGCCATAGCGGAAAAAGTATTACATAGGAAAAACCAAAAGGGCGGAGCAGATAGCTGAAATTAAAATACGAATTATCTCAGAAACACCTGTTGGCCTTGGGTTTTATTGGGTAGGAATAGAAGGCGAGACGTTTGAGAAATGATTTTTGATAATGCAATCGGACCAGAGAGACCAGTTACGTGGGTACTTCAATTTTGGCCCATACTTACTACTTCTTTTGTCGGCTCATTAGCGGCCACCTGGCTGTGCAAACGAATCGCTGTACAATTTGGTATTGTTGACAAACCGGACGACCTCGTCAAGACACACAAAGAACCCATAGCGTATCTCGGTGGTATCGGCATGCTAATTGGCTTGACGGTCGGCATATTATCGGGAATTGCCTTTCTGAAAGATGAAGAATTTTTCGGTTTGGCGTTGAAGTGGCTGCTGGGCATATTAGCTGGTGGAGCGATAGCGTGTTTTGTAGGACTCGCTGATGATATTTTCGACATAAAACCCAGGCAGAAAATTTTAGGTCAAGTCGCAGCTGCGGTTGTTTTGGTTCTGGTCGGAATAATGCCAACATTGCATTACTTCACCGACTTACTCAACTGGCAGATGCCGGCAGACCTTGAAGCGGCCCTTGGGATACCGATTGTAATCATCTTTGTCCTTGGCGCAACTAATTCATTGAATCTCCTTGATGGACTTGACGGGCTCTGCGCTGGAGTAACAGCAATTATTACTATCGCCTTGCTGCTTTTGGCAATGCATCTTGCCACCTGGGGTGCCAGTGATGTTGGTGATCCTGTGAGGATTATAATTTGCCTTGGGCTTGTGGGCGGGGTGTGTGGCTTTTTGCCCTTTAACAGATATCCAGCCAAGATATTTATGGGCGATGCCGGCAGTATGCTGTTGGGTTTTGTCGTAGCTGCACTGATGATTTTGTTTGCCGAGGAAATTCCACGTTGGTGGATGGCTTCAGTAGTTGTTTTTGGACTGCCTATTCTCGACACCGCCGTTGCGCTGGCCAGACGATTGCTTAATCACAGACCCCTGTTTGTTTCCGACCGTGGGCATATTTATGACCAGATGATAGACCGGGGAATACCGCTCAAAAAGACCGTGACCATTTGCTATGTGCTTGCCGGTATGTACGCGGTTATAGGTCTGGCAATGAGCCAGATAAGAACAAGGTATGCCGCTGTTGTACATACCTTTGTCTTTCTGGTATCAGGGTTGATTGTGTGGAGGAAGGGTTATCTGAAAATGGAAGGTCTACGAGGGGCAATCAGAAAAGAGACCTGATAAGTCTTATTTGTAACAAGTGTAGGTAGCATCCCGCTTTCTATCAGAGAAGACGAAAGTTTACCAGGATGGATATCAGAGGGACTCATAGGCGCAAAACAGGATGTTTTTTTGATAGCTTCAAATACAATTTAATTATACCTTGTTACGATTACGAAATTAGTTTGGAATAATGTTCTTTTTAAGGTTTTAGAGACCTGACTTCTGGTCAAGTGGGTTGAAGAGAATATTCCTCGGAGATTAATGGTATTATTTTCCACGGTCGGTGGAGAGCAAGAACTTCAAATATGTTAACACAATTGAATAAAAATATATATAGTTCTACACTAATTGGTTTCAGATATTATAAAATATACATAATATAACTTAGTGGTATTCTCAGAAAGAAGTTATAATGAGAAAAACATTGATTAATATAGATAAATCTATTTTAGTATATGTACTTCTTGTCACAGTTATTTTCATATCCTTGATATTATATGCGGCATCTGACTTCAGGGGCTCCGACCAATATTGGTATGTTGCCGATGTCGAGACACTTGTGCAGGGCGGTTCCAGAACGACAAATAGTGTATATCCAACCCAGCTCATTTCTCCGGAGGCCGAGATACCCTGCCCATTTATGCACAATATTTTGAATCTTTATCTGGTGGTTCCTGCCGCAAAGATTTTTGGTGCTTTTGGGGGGTGGGTGGCAACCAATATCTTAGCCGGCCTTTTGACAGCATCGCTGATAGCTTTGCTTGTTGCAATTGTTGCTGGCAAGTGGATTGCGCTTTTGGCTTATACCGTGTATCTGTTATTACCGATTACCATATGGCAGAGCTCGCAGCCATTAGCTGAAGCCACTCTCGTGCCTTTTGTAGCTTTTGGTGTTTTAACGTATGTTTGTGCTGAAACTAACGGGAAACTGTGGGGTCTTACGATTCTGGCGGCATGTGCCGCCTATTACTGTCGCGCTTCTTTTTTGCCTATATTGTTTATTGTTCCTGCTGCTTACTTTGTGCAGAATAAACCTATTCGACCCAAAACCATCCTTTCCACACTTGGGTTTTTAAGCCTTGTTGTTTTTGTGGTAATAATTGGAAAGACAATATTTACTCAGGGAATGCCGAACTCTCTCCGTGGAATGCTTACTAATGCAATCCCTGGCGTTACAAGAAATATGCACTTTCTTTTTTCTCTATCACCAAGACCCATAGTATTACAAGAGTTGTGGCTAAAGGTCAGCGGACATTTAAGTTATCAACTGTTGCCACCGCATTGGAACCTGCAGTTTTTCTATTTGCCTTTCAACTTACTTGCAGTTATTTCAGTGTGTCTGTGCTTTACCCAAAAATCTAAAATGGAGGTTCGTGTTGCTCATTGCGCGATGGCCTTGTTACTCTTGCATATAGCGACAATTATAATACACCAAAATCAATTCCGTTATCTTTTGGTGGCCACTCCTGCAGTGCTGGCTGGTGCTGCTGTAATGTTGAATAAGATTAAAATCTTCCAGACAAAACGAACTTTGTTAATATTGATATCGGGATTGATTGTTTTTCTGGTGGTGTCCAACGTGCCTTTAGTCACACGATTGCGGCGAGAAGGCCTGAGAGAAAGACAACTGCGCAGCGAATTTAGCACCGTATTTGACAACACTATTGCTAAAACTGAGGCGGTGATAGTCGATGCCAGTGATAATTACAATCAAATTTTAGGATATGTATTACGTCCCCGAACAGTAATCTTTGTCGCGTCAGGCTACAAAGAAGATGAATATCAAACTATACGCGAGAAAAGTAATGCCAAATGGCTGTTATGCCCAAAAAGCTCGCCTTTGGTGGATGACTTTAGCGTTTTTTCCGAGGCAGTTATTAAAGATTTTCCGCGTCCCTATGAGGATTATGCACTATTTCAATTGTAACTGCGTAGTTCGTTTATTGATTTTGGAAGGGGTGTTTTAACGAACAATCAGGGTATATCCAATAGAGAATTGCGTATTAAGTGGAAGTGAGGTATAAGCCATCATTGTTATTTGAAGATGTAGAGCCTATGAATGGCAATAAAAAAAGACTGACGAGTTTGAATCGTCAGCCAATTCCTATAAAAGTTACATTTCTTAAAAGTATCGTTACCTAACGAACGAGTTCGTGTTCAAAAGTTCCTTCCTATCCTTTCAACTTACCAGGATGGTAATCAGCGAATAGTTTGCCCCAGGGACTTTCTTCGAGCCATTTGTTCGCAGTCTCTTTGCCTCGGGACGGATACCATATTTTGTCGTGATAAACTGCTGAGCCAAGTATGAAAATATACACCAAAGGTGTATGAAACATCAATTTCTCAAGCCATCGCATCGGTCCAAACCAAAACAGCTTGCCGACACAGGAAGCAGCATTGTCACCGGTTACAAAGCCCCAGTTTTCTTTACTCACATCGACATCACCAACAATCTCAATCTCGCTGAATCGTCCGGTGCCAAGGCCTCGCTCGTGTGCCAATCGAATAAATTCGTGGTCCATCGGCTCAAAACCCATCATTTTCGCAGCCACCGCGTCGATGGCAACGCAATCATCCGAAGCCAAAAGAACGTTCTTTGCCACAGGAACCATCGTTCTCGGCCCTGCTCCATTACCTGCTGTAGTCCCATCAGTTACAGTGAATATCCCGGTATGAATTTCCTTTTGAATAGCCAGCAGGTCCACAAGCGTTTCGTGAATTCTGGAGTGACAATAATGCCGTTTGTTATCGAGCAAGCCACCGAAGGCATTCTTCATAGAGCCGGTAATATTCGTATAGATATGGCACTTCATTGTCGGAAGATGCACAATATTTTTACCGCGGAAATAATCCGGTATGTAAATCCCCTTGGGAAAGATTTCATGCAATGCAATCATCTCTGATTTTGGCTCATATCGCTGCCATTTCATATCCGACGGTTTGAAGTTGTACTTTATAGGTACAGAATAGTGCTCACAAACCGGCCTTTGCTTGTTTAATATTTCTCCTGCTTTGGCGCTGGCAACCACAGTCTCATTTTCGACACATACCAGGTCCTTAAAACCAGCTT
>CAZUTR010000199.1:0-1791 GCA_964623545.1 uncultured Pirellulales bacterium
TTGTTTGGTCATCGAGCTTATATTGAGCTGTGAAGGTATCGGTCTGGTCTGCGAATCCGAAGGCGTTTGCGAGGTACAGTTTGAAGCTGCCATCAATAAGATTTTGCTGGGGAAATAAATCCAGTTCTGCTACCTTTACAGTTTTGTCGTAATCGAGCTGGTCTGTGAGGTTCTGGGCAAGGACTCGCATAATCTCAATGAGTTTCTCCGATTCTGTGAAGCCGACGAACTCCATATAATACTTTCCGCGAACAAGGTACAGGCCATTGGTCGTTCGGTATGTAAATCGTGTGTCGGTTAAATCTTCGGCGTCTGCTCTTTTCTGTCTGCTGTGAACGCTAAAGGCGTTTTTTAAATCACCCATATCAAAGAGGTAAAGCTCGGCGCCGAGCTGGTCATCACTTTGGCTTATGAAACGTTTGGTGAAGAGCTTTACGAAGCCAGCTTCAATATATAAAGGGGCTTTGCCGTTTATTTTTTCGTAGAGGTTTTCGGGATTGTAGATTTCAGTTTTTGCGGAGGAGTCAAAATCGCCAGCTTGCAGAGAATTTAGGGCAGTTATTTCCTTTATGGTTTTTTCCGGTTTTGGAGCGCTCTGTTCGTACATTGCAGGGGCGATACCGAAACGGCTCGTATCCACACTGGATTGTTTTAGGAAAATCGCTGCTGCGATAACTAAGAGGACCGCTAAAAGCAGAATGCTGATAACGGATTCAGGTTGTTTTGTTTGCCCTCTGGCCAATTGCATATTCGGCTCCAATAATGGCAATCCACTTGACGATGATAATCGGGCGAGGATTATAGTTTTTATTGATGTTATTGTCAATGATGGGCTTAGAGAGGAGGCACTTTGGAATAGAAGTGGATTTTGATTTATTGTTAATCGTTGACGAGACGGGCGGCGAGTGTTTATAATGTCTGCAGGTAAATAAGGAGAATAAAATGATTGAAGATACGCGATATATATTGGCCTGGACGCCCGGTTGGCCGGAGCTGTTGGTTATTCTTGTTGTTGCATTGCTGATATTCGGCAGACGACTTCCGGAAATAGCACGAAGCGTAGGCAGGAGCTTGACGGAATTCAAGAAAGGTGTTAACGAGGCAAAAGAAACCAAAGACGAGATAGCTAAAGAGGCCAAAGACGCAGCCGGTCTGGATGAGCTTGATGATGATAAATAAAGCTTTATTTGGGCTTTTTCGAACCTATTCCCTGTCAATTCAAAATGTGCGCTAAAAATAAGAAGCACGACCCACTGGATACCACTATGAGTCTGGGTGACCACCTTGAGGAGTTGCGAATGCGATTGTTTTTCGCGCTCGGCGGTATGTTGTTGGCGGTTGTTATCTGTTTGATTCCGTTTTTCTTTAACTATATAAGGGCGTTGATTTACTACCCTCATGATAAGGTGATGCCGGGGGTGCCTTTGATAGTACTCGCACCGGCCGACCCGTTCGTCGTTTATATGAAGATTGCGCTGTTTGCAGGGTTAGTAATTTCGTCGCCCTGGATATTTTATCAGATGTGGATGTTCGTAGCCGCCGGTTTGTATTTGCATGAAAGACGATTTGTACACCTTGCGGTGCCTTTTTCAGCGGGATTGTTCGTCACAGGGGCCCTATTTTTTCTTTATGTAGTGGCACCGATATCTCTGCGTTTTTTTCTGCATTTCGGTGAATTCATTGGCGTTACTCCGAGCTGGACTCTGCAGAAATATATATCATTTGTAACTGTGCTGATGCTGGTCTTCGGTGTGGGTTTTCAGACTCCGATAGCGATATTCTTTTTGAACA
>CAZUTR010000199.1:1891-5178 GCA_964623545.1 uncultured Pirellulales bacterium
ATGCTGGTCTTCGGTGTGGGTTTTCAGACTCCGATAGCGATATTCTTTTTGAACAGGACAGGATTGATATCAATCCAGGCGCTATGCAGGTCAAGAAAATACGTACTTTTACTCATCGTTATAGTAGCGGCTATAGCCACTCCGCCTGATGTAATTTCACAGATAACTCTGGCAATACCTTTGTATCTGCTGTTCGAATTAGGGATATTACTTAGTTACCTTGCAGGGCGAAGGAATAAAGCGCAAATCAGTGAGTAATAGTTTTGTTGTAATATTCACTTTTATAGATGCATGTTAACGCTTATTAATACCAATACGATGGTCCCACCGATAGGGCCGATAGCACTGGATTATATCGAGGGGGCAGCAAGGGCTGCCGGTATCGTAACGGATGTTGTCGATTTATGTTTGTCCGATGATGCGGAAGCTTCATTGCGAGATTACTTTGCCGACCACAGTCCGGAATTAGTAGGTCTTTCGTTTCGTAATGTGGATGATTGTTTCTGGCCGAGCGCCCAGTGGTTTGTACCCGAGTTAGCGCAGAGGGTGAAGGAAATCAGAAGTTTGACGGAGGCACCGATTGTGATTGGCGGAGTAGGCTTTTCGATTTTTGCGGAGCGGATTGTCGAATATACGAATGCTGATTTCGGGATTCGCGGCGATGGTGAGCAGGCGATTGTTTCGCTAATTAACCAGTTGCGGCAATCGAAAGATTTTGAGTCTGTTGACGGTCTGATATGGCATAAGAATGACAGGATTTACAGCAACAAACCTGCCTGGCCCGCGCCACTTTCATTACCTACCAGCAGGGATGCGATTGATAATTTAGCTTATTTCCATAAGGGCGGCCAGTGTGGTATTGAAACTAAAAGGGGATGCAATCAGAGATGTATATACTGCGCCGACCCGTTGGCTAAAGGCAGAACAGCGAGATTGCGGGACCCTTCGGAGGTAGCCGATGAGGTTGAAGGGCTGTTGAGCAGGGGTATCGATGTTCTTCATATTTGCGATTCGGAGTTTAATATACCGCGTAGTCATGCACTTGCTGTGTGTGAAGAGTTCGGTCGTCGTTCGCTGGGCAAAAAGCTGCGGTGGTATACTTATATGACGGTTGTTCCTTTTGATGCTGAGCTTGCCCGGGCTATGAGCAAAGCCGGCTGTGTCGGTATTGACTTTACGGGGGATTCGGCCTCGGCTTCGATGCTCAAAACTTACCGTCAGGCGCATTTGAAAGAAGACCTTGCTTCGGCGGTGCGCTTATGCCGTGATAACGGGATGAGAGTAATGATTGATTTGCTTTTAGGCGGGCCGGGTGAAACGAAAGAAACTGTTGCAGAGACGATTGATTTTATCAAGCAAATTGGTCCTGATGGTGCGGGGGCGCCACTTGGTATCAGGATTTATCCGGGAACGGAGATGGCGCGGCTTGTTGAAGGTGCGGGTCCGCTTGAAAAAAATCCAAATTTGCGACGAAAATACAACGGTCCTGTAGATTTCTTCAAACCGACTTTCTATATATCCAGTGCGCTGGGTGACAAACCAGCCGAGCTGGTAAGGGATATGGTTGCCGGTGATAAAAGGTTTTTTGAGCCAATGTCCGACACAGCAGCCGAGGCCGGTGAGAAATTTGTTTCCACGGATCACAATTATAATGACAATACTGAGCTTGTGGAATCCATCAAAGGTGGTGCTCGTGGAGCTTATTGGGACATTCTTCTTAAGCTTCGCGCCGACTAATCGAGGATTACCTCGTCCTGGTATTGGGGGACGGAGACCTGCCAGTTTGTTTTTCCTTTAAGGTATTCGCCGAATGCTTTTGCGCTGTCGGATTCACCGTGTACGATGAAAATCTTTTTCGGTGAGGTTTTGAATTTAGATAGCCACTTATGAAGCTCATTCCTGTCAGCATGTGCTGAGAAGCCGTGTATTTGTACGATTTTTGCCTTTACCGGATACTGTTCGCCGAGTATTCTGACTTCCTTGGCCCCGTCAACGATTATTCTTCCGAGCGTTCCAATTGCCTGATAGCCGACAAACATGATTGAACTCTCAGGCCTTGTGATGTTGTTTACAAGATGATATTTTATTCTGCCGCCTGTGCACATTCCTGAGCCGGCTATAATCATAATCGATTCTTTTATGTGATTAATTGCCTTCGACTCATCACTTGTGCCGGCCATTTTTAGATTCGGCAGCTTAAAAGGTGACTGGTGTTGTTTGATAAATTCAGTCATTTCCTCGTCGTATAGCTCCGGATGCTGCTCGAAGACCTTTGTGATGCGTGATGCCATCGGGCTGTCGAGGAAAATCTTCAGATGAGGTATTGCGTTCTCGAGCAGCAGCTCGTTTATGTAATAAAGAATTTCCTGAGCTCTTTCGAGCGCGAAGCTGGGGACGACGATGTTGCCGCCCGCTTTTTTGGTCGAGTTTACCACATCAGCAATATCATCTTTCACATCGCCAGTCGGCTTGTGTTCTCTGTCGCCGTAGGTGGATTCTATAACGACATAGTCGACATTTTCAGGAATATTCGGGTCTCGGACGATGGGTCTGTCCGGCCGGCCTATGTCACCTGAGAACAGGACACTTCTTTGCTGAGAGTTGTGTTTCACATCTACTTTTATCATCGAAGAGCCGAGGACGTGACCGGCATCGCAAAAAGTTGCTTTAACAGCGTTGTTGATTTCAACGGTTTGTTTGTATTTTACGGGTTTAAAATGTGGAAAACAGGCCTCGGCGTCCTGTGTAGTGTAAAGAGGGACCTCGGGGTAGGGGCCTTTTCGACCTTGCTTTTCGTGTCTTCTGCGCTTGTGCTCAGCATCCTCTTCCTGCAGGTGGGCTGAATCCAGTAATATGATTCGTGCAATCTCGGCGGTGGCGTCTGTACAGTATATTTTACCTCTGAAGCCCTCTCGAACCAATTTCGGCAGCAGGCCGCAGTGGTCGAGATGGGCATGGGTCAAAAGGACAGCATCTATGCTTTTGGGCTTTATGGGGAACGGCTCCCAGTTTCTATCTCTGAACTGGCGCTCCTGATATAGTCCGCAGTCAATGAGGACTCGAACGCCGTTTGCCTCCAACATGTGTCGAGAGCCGGTAACATTTTGAGCGGCACCAAGGAACTTCAGTTTTATTTGCACAGATGACCTCACTATTACGAAAGTACGAACTTTGACTATTGTACCCGAAAAAGTGGTGTTCGACAAGCACCTTTTTAGTTGTTTGTTGGTTATCGCTTTGTTTCAAACACTCAAACAGTAATCAGAAAAGCTGTAAAAAGGGTTGTA
>CAZUTR010000200.1:0-5156 GCA_964623545.1 uncultured Pirellulales bacterium
ACCATATCCACCATTTTCGTATCTCGTTCCGCGAATTTTTCTCTTCCGCCTGCAAAGACCCTGCTTCAAAATTCCGCATTTACTGCCTGTTTTTCAATATCCGCGCCTCTCGGCACGTTATTATAACAACGCTGGTACAAATAGCAACTTATCGTTTGCTGCCGCTTTGCCGTTTAGTACGCTTTTATGCCAAGCGATGCTGGACTAAAGTCCTATATTAATCCGGCGATTTAGTCCGTCGTTCCCGCCCTAAAAACCAATAAATATTCTGGCTTTTTTCACGCTTTTGTGTTATTAAGTAAATTTCCCTGCAATCTAAGATAGTTTTACATGTATATGAGTTAGAGATGTTTGCGGTTATAAGCGATATACACTCGAATATTGAAGCATTAACCACAGTCCTGGATGACATCGAAAAACGGGGCATAAAGACGATTTATTGTCTCGGCGATGTCGTTGGATACGGGCCCAATCCACGAGAATGTCTTGACCTGATTATCGAAAAGACAAAGCTATGCGTCCTCGGCAACCACGATTACGCCGTCTTCTATGAACCCACAAATTTCAACTACGGCGCTGAACAGGCCAGTTTCTGGACCCGTTTTTTTCTCGAAGCGGAAGAGAAAAAAGAACCTCGCAACTCACGCTGGGACTTTCTCGGCCGACTGCCTTTGAGACGGACAATAAAAACAAAATTAGGCGATAACGGTGCTATATTGGATTTCGTTCATGCTTCGCCGAGAAGGCCAATCAATGAATATATCTTTCCGGATGATGTTTATACCAATCCGTTAAAGGTTCGCGTTCTCTTTGAGCAGGTCAGGCACATTTGTTTTGTGGGCCACACGCACCTGCCGGGCGTATTTCTCGATGAGCCGGATTTTTACCTGCCGGAGGAGCTCGGCGGTGTCTATCCGATTATCGAGCATGAAAAAGCTATTATCAACATCGGCTCCGTCGGTCAGCCAAGAGACAAGGACAACCGCGCAAGCTACGTATTCGTAGTGGAAAACGATGTTCACTTCGTTCGGCTTGAATATAATTTTGAGGAAACTGGAAAGAAAATCAGAGCTATTGATGAGCTGGATAATTTCCAGGCCGACCGCCTCCGCGACGGAAGATAACAGAAATAATTTACCCCCAATTTATTGGGGGATTTGTTAGCCCCTTGCACTGCAAGGGGTTTGCTTGTCTGCCATTTGTGTGACGGGTTTAGCACTGTCATCAGAGTGAAACCTGCCGAAGGCAGAGTAAAGACTCCGAAACTGTAGTTTTGATTTTTGTATTTTGGTTATTCGAATTTGTTTCGGATTTCGTGCTTCGGATTTCGGATTTATATAGGTTCGAACATTATGAGAGCTATCTTAACTTTGATTTTAATTTGTTTCGTTGCTTTTTGCGGCTGGCTCATCGCCGATTCCGGCTTTTTTGAGACACCTGAAAAACCGCTGCTATCCCAGGGGCCTTGCATCCTTCTGCAGCAAACAACTACAACTGACGAACCTAAAACTGTTGCTCCGCAGGATAATCAAAACGCAAAATTTCAGGACGCTCCTAAAATAGCTTTCAGAGCCGATGACGCCCCCGCTAAAACGGTCACCCTCGGTTCAAGCGACCCCGGCAGTGGATTTAAGTTTAGTTTGAAATTGACTTCGAAAGGCGCCGCTATTGAACGGGCAACTCTGAGTGAATATGATAACCGTGACCATAACAATCCTCAGCCGTTGGTGCTCCTCTCGCCCGGACGCCAAGCGGACGGCAGCCAGATTCTATCTATGGCCAACAGAGAGCTTGTATTTGTCGACCACGGCTTGCTGCTGCGACTTAACGAACTCCACTGGAAAACCTCTGACGATGAAAAAACAGCCGATGGCTCACAAACAGCCAGTTTCGAAGCGCTCATCAGGTTTGAGGGGACTAAAGAGCAGGTCTTGAGAATCACAAGAACTTACAAGGTCACTCCAGGAAGCTACCTTTTGGAGTGTGATACGACGCTTGAGAACCTGACAAGCACAGAGCAAAAAATCCGTTTCGACCTTTATAGTCCATTCGGAATCGGCAGAGAAGGTTTTAGAAGCGATATGAGAAAATTTATTGGAGCTTTCGTTAACTCGAAGCAGGAAATATACACCAAACGTCTCGACATAAAAAAACTCAAGAAACCAAAGTTAGAATACGCAAAGGCACGCCTGGATGTCTTAGATCCTGAATGGAGATGGTGGCGATTCTGGGAGAGTCCCGAAACAAGAAAAGCCAAAGCGCAACACACGATGCGAGACGCAAAAAGACAAATAGAAGCAATGGAGCTTACTTCTGGTACGGCCGGAGTTAATCCTATATGGATTGCAACAACTAACAAGTATTTTGCTGCAATCCTGCGACTTGTTCCGGACCCGGGCGAAAGCCAAATTGACTGGTTCACAGGCAATCATCTCGAGTACTACGATCCCGACCTCGACAGTGTGGACACTATGTTGGAAGAGGGCGTCGCAAAAGTCTTGAGAGAGGAGCCGGACGGTGATGAGACAATTCTCGCAATTCTTAAAATATCACCTTTCAACCTGGCTCCAAAAGAGGAGCAACATAGCGAAAGAAAGTTCCGGTTCCAATTGTACATCGGCCCGAAGAACAAGAATCTCTTCGATAAAGACCCCCTGTATCTCAAACTGGGCTTTGCGCAGACTATAGATTTTATGACCTGCTGCTGCCCGGCGAGCATTATAAATCCTCTGGCGTTTGGAATATTGGCATTGATGAAATGGATGCATGGTTTTATAGGCAATTACGGCGTCGTTATTATCATCTTAGTGTTCCTGTTCCGGCTTTGTATGCATCCGGTCACCAAAAAGAGCCAGGTCTCGATGAGCAAAATGAGCAAACTTGCACCAAAGGCCGAAGAAATAAAGAAAAAATACGCCGATAATAAAGCTGAGATGAACAAGCAAATGATGGCTCTCTATAAGGAGCAGGGCGCCTCGCCTATTATGGGTATGCTGCCGATGTTCATACAGATGCCAATCTGGATTGCTCTTTGGAGCGCCGTATACACCGGTATCGAATTACGCGGTGCACCTTTTTTGCCTTTCTGGATTACTGACCTTTCAGTACCTGACGCTCTTTATAGATTTCCAACACAAATAGTTTTGCCGTTGTTGGGCTGGAAGATAGAATTCCTGAGTCTTTTGCCGATTCTGATGGGTTTGGCTTTTTATCTTCAGCAGAAAATGATGCCCAGTCAGGCCGCCGCCGCAACCAGTCCACAGGCCGCTCAGCAGCAGAAGATTATGATGATTATGCTCCCAGTCCTGTTCCCGCTGATGTTATACAAAGCCCCGTCGGGGGTCAACCTGTATATTATGGCCAGCACCTTTGCCGGCGTCGTCGAGCAGTACGTAATTCGCAAACACATCAGGGAAAAAGAGGAGGACGAATCGAAGGGTTTGGTCGCCGTCACAAAAAAAACCGGCGGAAAAGTAAAAAAGAAAAAACCAAAACCTTTCTTCAGATTTTAACAAGTAAAAAAACAAAACATTTCATGTTTTGAATTTTTTAATTTTACACTTTAAACTTTACACTTTTCACTTTAAGTTCTTAGTTTCTCATGTACAACCTCAATGACACTATTGTAGCCGTCAGCTCCCCCACATCGGAGCAAAGAGTAATTATCCGAATAACCGGCTCACAGACCTTCAGTACAATCTGCCGAATTTTCACCCCACAAATCACCAATGACAAACCGGCCTTACTAACCGGCAGAATTACTATTGACGCCGACCTGCAAACCGACGCAAAGCTCTATTTATTCCTAGCTCCCAATTCCTATACCGGCGACGACCTTGCCGAATTACACATTTACTCGAACAGCCCTGTAACCCAATCTTTAATCGCCGGCTTACTTGCCAAAGGTCTTCGAACAGCCGGCCCCGGAGAATTCACCGCACGAAGCTATATGAACGGCAAGCTCGACCTCGCTCAGGCCGAGGCCGTCAACGAAATCATCACAAGCTCCAACAAATTGCAATTGGCCGCCGCCGAAAAACTTCTGGCTGGCCGTCTAACACAAACCACAGAAAAAATCCGCTCCGAAATTCTGGATTGCCTGGCATTGCTCGAAGCAGGCCTGGATTTCAGCGAAGAAAATATCGAATTTATCACGCGACCACAGGCAGTCCGAAGACTCCAACAAATAAATACTCAGCTTCAACAGTTGTTGTCCGGCTCAATACGATACGAATCGATGCTCGATTTACCTGCCGTTGGAATCGCAGGCGCCCCCAACGCCGGAAAAAGCTCTCTGCTCAACAAACTCCTCGGCCGACAAAGAAGCATCGTCTCGAAAGAACGCAAAACCACCAGGGACGTCCTGACTGGTCTGCTGACTCTAAAACATTCTAAGTGTGTAATTTTCGACTGCGCAGGATTAATCTCAAAACCTGAAAATATAATCGACGAGCTGGCCCACTCCGCAGCCATTGAAGCGCTAAATAACTCCTCGACTGTCATCTTTACCGTTGACGTAGCAAAACAAGACTTCTCCGAAGACCTCTCGACTTACAGTTTAATAACCCACCAGCCACGGCCAATCGCTATAGCTACAAAATCAGACCTGCTTACAAAAGATAAATTAACAAAACGCCTTGCTGAACTAAATAAACTCTTTAACAACGATTTTCTACCGACTAGTGTAATAAACAACACAAATATAGAACTTTTGAAACAAAGAATAGATGACAATATCATCGAACTTTACACAGGAAAAAAGCGAGATACGAGTCACGAGCCACGAGACACAAGCCACGCCGTTATCCTTACCGCCCGTCACACCCAGACCGTTAACGAAGCGCTCGACAACATCACGGATGCAATCAATGAGTTAAAGGCTGAAAATGATGAAGTCACTGCTATGCTCTTGCGCTCCGCCCACCAAACCCTCTCGAACATCGAGCAGCATCCAATCGACGAAAAAATCCTCGACAGAATATTCTCCCAATTCTGCATCGGAAAATAATTCCACCAGTCAAATCATGCGCTTCGACTGTCACCAAATTATCTGTCGGACTAAGGTAAGTCAATACTAATCGGATTTGGTAATTTATTTAATTCACCTTGTAATATCTGGAAGAACTTATTGTTATCAGGCCAGAGGATTTTCTCAT
>CAZUTR010000201.1:0-5131 GCA_964623545.1 uncultured Pirellulales bacterium
TTGGCCGAATGGGTGGATATAATATTCCCGCACCGGACAGCATCGACTTGCAAAGAGTCCAAATCGCTGTCTGGGGTGAGTTAGGATATGAGCCCTGAGATTTATAACAGCTTTATCATTAATAAAGCTGGCCTCGAACTGGTTAATCGATTGCAGGTTAGATCCGGATAACCCGGAGTGTCTGCCTAAGTAGTAAGTAATAAAAAGTCTTGCAGGTGAAGGCCCCGCAGTCGTTGCGGGTGTATTTGGCCCCACGTTAAACCCCCCAAAAACGGGGTTGGCGTGGGGCTTTATTTATTTTTCCTTTTGGTGTTTGGCCTGACTGACCCGGTTGTTCCACCAGCAGAGCCAGTAATCGAACAAGATTTTTTCACCTTTTTTCTGTTGGTTAATCTGGAAGATACTATCACTTCTCCACGCGATGACATCTTCGATGATTTTTTGACCTTGCTCTTCAGCCGGTTCAGTCGCTGTCAGCTCGAGCAGGTCGCCGCTTAGGTCATAGATGGTAACTCTTTTGGTCGTGGGATAGTATATAAACTTGCGATTGCCCTTGACATAGCCTGCCGGGCTTTGCCGAGACCAGCCGGAGAAATATACCTTTCTCTCTTTCGGCAGCTCTCCCAAGGCATTTGCACCGTCGAAGTTGCCTGCCGTTATATCAAAACCCAGCAGCCCGAGCAACGTAGGTGCAAGGTCAATTGAACTTACCAGTTGCCTGACTCTTGTTGCCGGCTTAACTAATCCCGGCTCCCTCATAACCCAGGGTACACGCAGGGTCTCTTCGAATGCTATTCCTTCATGCCCCTGCAGACCGTGCTCGCCGAATGCCTCACCATGGTCGCCGAATACACAAAAGATGGTGTTGTCTGTAAGATTTAAACTGGCAAGTTCGTCGTTTAAGGCCCGTAGAAAACTGTCCGAATAAGAAATTGTTTGTTTGTAGCGCTCCGCAGGTTCATCAGCGGCCTCGGCGTACCATTCCGGAACAACATAAGGGTCGTGACTGACCGAGCACATAATTGTAAGGAAAAACGTCCGTTCTTCGGCCTCTATCCATTTGGTAATCGGCTCGAGCATCGCAAACTCATCGCACCCGAGATAGCCCACAAACGCGTCGGTATTATCCAAGTCATCCCTTGCCCAGAACTTCTCGAATCCGAGATTGGAAACCAGTCCCGGCCGGCCCTCGAAGTTGCCTTTTGCCGACTGAAAATATGCTGTACGGTAATTTAACTGCTGCTTGAGGATTGTGGCTATACTTGCGTAAGGTTTTTTCACCGGCACCGCCTCGGCAAGGTCCTGCGATACGGAAGGATAGCGACCTGTTAAAAGACTAAATAGCGCCTTGGTAGTATGAGTAAGTGTCGAGCGGGTGTTTGCAAACTCCACACCTTGTTCGGCTAAGCTTGCTAAAAATGGTGTTGGATTATCCGAGTTTATCACATCCGTACCGGTCGAAGGAACCGGGCCTGTTACGTTTTGTGCAAGTGATATGTAGTTGTACTGGATACCTTCGAGCACAACTAAGACAACATTATGTTTTGCCTTTTCTGGCTGTTTCAGCGTTATGTTTATCTCGTCGAAGGCCGGTATTTTTCGTGTGGCACTTATTATGTCTGTTTTGGATACTCGTTGACCGGGACCGGGGAACACCAGACTTGTCAGAGCCTTCAATTGACAGTTATGATGTAAATCTGCCGTTATTACTTTTATAGAGCCTCTTTGATGTACGATGATACGAGCCAGAGCTGCAATAACAACAACCGATACACAAACACAGATTTTTTTTGTGAAACTTTTTTTGTTGTAGGAAACAAGTCGCGGTTTTGCCAGTACCGAGAAGAAGAACACAAGCGCGATGGCGCTGGGGCCGAGCAGTATTACGGCGGCGACCGGCATTTTTACGAAATTGATACCGATTATGCTCCCGGCGTTCAGCGGGTCGCGAAACAAAGGCAGAAGGGTCGCAGGCAGGACTTGCGTCCCTGTTCTTATCAACCAGCCGGCGTTTATAACAGACCATGTGCACACAACAGCGGCAAAGATAGTAATCGCCCTGAAGACCCATCGACGATGCCAGCGGAAGTAGATTACTGAAAGGACAACTTCAATTCCCAGCAGTATGACGATGTCCATTAATATCCATCTAAAGTACTCATCAACGTAGTTTTGCCGGATGGCATGGAATAGCTTCACCGCCAAATTACAGAACAGCGCGCCAAAAATAATGGCACTGAATGCACGAGGTGCTAAAACTGCATATAATCGGCGCAATAACGCCCAAATTTTGTTTTTTATGCCGAATTGTGAGCTGTTAATTGTCATATAAAGATGAAAATGTCACGTTTGATTTGCCAATCATGATTGTTTAAGCTTTACAACAACATCTTTCAGAGGTATCTCTGCATAGCAAATCGCCGTATCAGCAACGCCATAGTAAATCTTCAGCCGCTCATCTTCGAACAGCAAACCGCAGGTAAACACAACATTTCCGAAGAAACCCTCGGTTTCATAATCGGTCTGCGGTTTGAGTATTGGCTCATTTGTTCTTGCAATAATTTTCCAGGGTCGTTCCGAATCCAGCAGCACCGCGCCGAGGCAGTAGCGATTGTCTTTGTCGACACCGTGATGAATCTCGAGCCAGCCCTGCTCAGTCTTAAAAGGAACTGCGCTGGCACCAATTTTTACTTCATCCCAGGTATCTTTGACCGGCGACATCAAATAGCGGTGATTACCCCAGCATAATAGGTCTTCGGATTCCGCTATCCAGATATCATTTTTCATAAACAACGGTGAAACAGGCCGGTGCAGCGCATAGAACTTACCGCCGATGCGTTCAGGAAAAACCACTACGTCTTTATTATCAGGGCAGAACATCACACCGAGCCTCTCGAACGCCCCAAAATCTTTTGTTGAAATCAGACAGGTTGTCACTCCGAGAGGCGAAACCGCTACGTAGTTAATGTAGTACACTCCGTCGATAAAACCGATTCTCGGGTCTTCGAGCCCGAAGCTCTCGAGTTGATTTACTGGCTTAATAGTGGGCTGTTGTTCGATCTCGAAGTTAATACCGTCTTTGCTCCGTGCCAACCGCAGATGTGAAATTGATGTCAGGTAAGTTTCTCTCGGCCTTACTATCAGCCTCGGGTCTGAAAAATCGTTTTCAGGGTCGTCTTTCGCAAATTCTTTTATGACAATCTCACCTTTGGCAGCATCATAAACCGCAGCCGGCACAGTGTTGGGATTCTCGCCGACAGGCCTTTCCGCAACCCTCATCAGCAGAATAATCTCATCTTCAAAGCGAGCCACACCCGCATTAAATACACCTATGATTTCGAAGTTATCTTTTGAGGGTTTAAGGTCTTTCGGCTCAATGATGGGATTATTCGCGGAGCGAAATACACTCACTTACCAGCCCCTTTATTGTCATTTATAAACCCGAAAAAGCGCCCGATATCCGTACCGAGCGGTCCAGCCGCTGATGATAACAGCTATCAGCTCGACCTGCAAGAACAAGAACCTGAACCAGAATCTTTAGAAACCTGTTGAAATCAACTCGTATCTAATTTATAAAGAGAAAAACTAATATTAAAAAAGAGCGTAGGAGAAAAGAATGAGAAATCGTAAGTTTTTCAGCCAAATTTCAAAATTACAATTTCACGCCTGTTTGCTTGTGTACATTCTGTTATTAACCTGTAGCGGTTGCGTGTACATCGAAGGATGTTCCCCCAGAGAACAATATCAAAGAACTGTCCAGTTATCAGCACCGCTTGCTCCCGGCTCTGAATTCGAAGCTGAAACTCACAATGGCCCAATCGATATTCAAGGTGCCGAGGTTGCTGATTGCAATCTGACTGCTGTTATCACCGCACGGGCTGAAACTAAGTAGAAAGCAAAGGCATTGGCTGAAGAGGTGCAGGTAATGCTGCTGCCGTCGAACAATCGCCTGACCGTTAAAATAAGAAAGCCAACCCTTCTTAAATGTGCATCTGTGGGCGTGAGCCTGGACGCAATAGTGCCAAGCCAGCTTGACCTTGAGCTTATAACACATAACGGTGCCGTCAAAGTCTCGGATGTGGCCGGTGACATTAACGGAACAACACACAATGGCAAAGTTTCCGCTTCCCGTGCTTCAGGCCGAATTGAGCTTACCACGCACAATGGCGCGGTTATTTGCAAGGATGTCTCAGGCGATGTTAATCTAAAAACACATAATGGCAAAATAGAGGCAGCTTACTCACAAGCCGCAGAGGCTGATTGTAGCGTGTCACTGGTAACGCACAATGGCGGCATCGACTTTACCTCCCCGCCGAACTTCTCAGCAAAAGTCTGGGCCGCAACGCATAATGGCTCGATAAGAACCTCCCTGCCAATCACGGTAACTGGCGAGCTGAGCAAAACAAATCTCACGGGAACAGTCGGCACAGGCGAGCCCCGCGGCGACCTGCATCTCGAAACACACAACGGCTCAATAAATATTAGATAGCTTTCGCGGTAGGCTTTATTTTTCAAACTTTATTACAAAACCGCCGTTGCCCTTAAGTTTTATCTCCAATGGTTTGCCCGGAGTATATGCAATCTTTTGCTTCTCGAACGAGCGATTGTCCGCACCATCGGTGATTAACACGCCCTTTTTCGCTCCTTCGAGAAAGTCGAGTTTAAGACTTAAGTCTTTATCGACATTTTCACCGTTTATACCGCCTATATACCAATCATCTTTTGATTTGCGTGCGACGACCACCAGCTTACCGGGATAGCCGTCGATAAATTTGCTGTCGTCCCAATATGAAGGAACTTCCTTAAGAAAATCTTTCACGTAATCCGGCACCGTCGCCATACATGCGTGCGTCTCGGCAAAGTGTTGTATACCCGACCAGAAGACCACCGACAGCGCCAGTTCAAATCCGTTGGTCGTAGTTCGTTTGATGTTCGGCACCTCGGAAAAGCAAACAGGTGTAAAATCCATCGGGTCGAAAACATTTCGCGTAAACGGCAGAACGCAGCAGTGATTGGCTTCATGCTCTGCATTGGCCTGCTCGAAGGTAACAAACTCGAACCCTCTTACCGCCTCCATCGTCAAAAGATTCGGATAAGTCCGCTGCCAGCCCCTCGGTAGTGTCGCTCCGTG
>CAZUTR010000202.1:0-5127 GCA_964623545.1 uncultured Pirellulales bacterium
TAGTACCTGAGAAAAACTGGACACTTTTCAGCCATATGTTGATTCTTCATGGGCGAAATGTTTGTAAAGCCCGCAAGCCCGATTGTGAGAACTGTCCGATATCGAGATATTGTCCGAAGTTAATTTAGATGTTACTGATAGAGTAGTTGCCAATAACCAAACTGTGGAGTTTTTAATATGATGGAGATGACCGAAAGTCCGGTAAAGGACCTGTGGCGAATATTCAGGATAATGGCGGAGTTTGTGGAAGGCTTTGAGGAGCTATCTTCAATTGGCCCTGCGGTATCTTTTTTCGGTTCAGCAAGGACCAGTCCTGAGCAGCGGTATTATAAACTCGCCGAAGAGACAGCCCGGCAGATATCGCAGGCTGGGTTTGCCGTTATCACGGGCGGCGGCAGCGGGATTATGGAAGCGGCGAACAAAGGTGCAGCCCGGGCGGGCGGTACAAGCATCGGGCTGAATATCGAACTGCCAATGGAACAAATACCCAACGAATATCAGAATTTGTCTATGCACTTTCGATATTTCTTCTGCCGTAAGATGATGTTCCTTAAATATGCCCATGGTTTTATAGTTTTCCCCGGCGGTTATGGAACTATGGATGAATTCTTCGAATCGCTGGCGTTGATTCAGACATTTAAGCAGGCATCTTTCCCCGTGATTTTGATGGGCAGTGAGTACTGGCAGGGACTGGTTGACTGGATAAAAGAAAAGATGCTGAAAGAACACAAGCATATTTCCCCGGATGATTTGAATGTGTTTACGGTGGTCGATGAGCCGGAGGCGGCAACCAAAATCATCGTGGATTTCAAAGAGGCGAAGGGACACGTCGGCATAGACATGCCTTCAGGAATGAAAAAGGGACAGGCATAGTATAAAAACCTGTAAATGAATTAGGGGATAGTCAACCTTCGGTTTTATCCGCCGATTTTATTTTATCTACTGAGTCATCGAGATGCTTTAACAGGTACTTTTTGTCCGGGCCGGCCAAGTGCTGCCAGGGTAAGATTTCATTAGTAACGAATTTTCTTTGTGCAAGCTCGTCTATACTAAAACCGAACTTTTCAAATGCCCTTTGCCAGATGGTGGGGTCGAAACATTCGTCCCACAAATCGAACTTTGCACCTTCCCGCCAGGCGTGCTCGATAACTTCGCACAATCTTCTGTCGCCTCGACCGATTGCGGATTCCAATATGCTGCGTTCTATTTTGTGAAATTTGAAATGCAGAAAGTTTGCGCGTAATTTCTTTTTCTCATCGAGTATCAACTCTTTGGCTTTTTCAAAATACTCTTTTGGTTTTTGTTCCAGCCAGCCGAAAGGGGTATGCGGCTTGGGGACAAACCAGCTTATGGTGATATTGATTTGCGCGGTTTTGCCGTCGATGTTTTTTCTTAGCCTAGCTAACTGGAAAGACAACTCAACAATATTCTTTATATCATCCTGTGTTTCACCGGGCAGGCCGACCATAAAGTACAATTTCAGCTTCTGCCAGCCGGCCTTGTAAGCCGATTCGACGGCGGCGAAGAGGTCACTGTCTTTCAGCGGCTTGTTTATGATGCGCCTTAATTTCTCACCGGCGGCCTCAACGGCAATCGTCAGGCCACTTTTTCTTACCTGAGAAACAAGTTTGGGTATGAGTTTTAACTGCTTATCGACACGAAGACTCGGCATCGACAGACCTACGAACTTATCCTTGAAATATTCGTGCAATTTAGTAACCAACTCTTCGAGTCTGGGATAATCGGCAGATGACAAACTTAATAAGCTAACAGTATCAAAACCGGACGCTGCGTAAGATGCTTTTGCTATATCGACGATTTTGTCGATGCTTCGGTATCGGACGGGCCTTCTGCAAAAACTCGCCTGGCAAAATCTGCATCGCCTCGGACAGCCACGCATAATCTCAACACTGACTCGCTCGTGGATTGTTTCAGCGAAAGGTACAATTGGGTGAAGAGGTACAGCGGCGCTTTCAAAATCCTCGATAACAGTGTTTTCAAACTTCGAGCGCAATTCGGAAACAACAGGAGTAAAAGATTTTATTTTTGAATTGGCATATTCAAATTTATAAAATTGAGGGACATAGACCCATTCAAATTGTTTTGCTGCTTCAAGCAGGATTTGTCCTTTGGACGAACCTTTTTTCTTCTCAGTTTTTATCAGCTCTGCCAATTCGACGACTGCCTGTTCGCCTTCGCCGAGTACGAACATATCGATAAAATCTGCAATTGGTTCGCAGCAGTTTGCCATCCCGCCGCCGGCGATAACCAAAGGGTCGTCCTCGCCGCGGTTGCTACTGCGGACCTGCAGGCCGGCAAGGTCGAGCATATTCAAGACGTTTGTATAGCAAAGCTCGGTCGTTAAACTAAAGCCGATTACATCGAAAGTTTTTACTGCGGCCCTGGATTCGAGAGTGAATAGAGGGATTTGTTTTTGTCGCAGGATTTTTTCAGCGTCGAGCCAGGGAGCAAAGACCCGCTCGACAGCAACACCGGCAATATCGTTGAGAACCTCATAGAGAATTGCTATCCCCGTATTGCTCATCCCCACCTCGTAAGTATCAGCAAAACACAGTGCGATGGTTAACTCCCAGCTCGAAAGGTTTTTTTTGATTTGATTTATTTCGCCGCCGATGTACCTGCTCGGCCTGCGAACAAAGGGCAGAAACTGTCGCTCGATAAGCTCTGTTAAATTGGAATCTTGTTTAACTTTTTCCACAGCGGCAATTATAAATCGATTATTGGTTATTTTCCAGAACAACGCTGAGAAACAGACATCGGATAAAAACACCCGAGTTTTCTATTGATTATTGTTCGCCCATCGACTATCAGTTTGCTGTTAGAAGGTTTGCTATGGATAAACAGAATCTGCGAATTTTGACAGGTGTTCTGGTTTTTGTTGCTTTGGTTTTGGCGTCAGCATTTTGGCCAAGAGGGCCGGTTGAGGTCGATAGCGGCTATCGTACGATAATGGGGACATTTGCCCGTGTTGTTGTCGTCGCGGCGAACCGAAAGAATGCGCAGAAGTGTATCGAATCAGCTTTCGATGAACTAAAAAAAGTCGATGAGCTGATGAGCGATTATAAAAGCGATTCCGAGATAAGCAGAGTCAACAGAGATGGTTTTAAGCAGCCGGTGCGTGTGAGCAAGCCCACATTCGAGGTTATACAAAAAAGCGTCAAGTTCAGCAGTCTATCCAGCGGAGCTTTCGATATTACGGTCGGGCCCTTGATGGACCTTTGGCGGTCGGCTGAGGAGGCAAACTCAATCCCCACAAAAGAGCAGCTAAATCAAGCTCATTCGAAAGTTGGTTTTGAGAAACTGGTTCTCGACGCAAATCAAATAAGTGTTGGTTTTAAAGTAGCTGGTATGAGATTAGACCTGGGCGGAGTGGCAAAGGGCTACGCAATCGATAAGGCGGTCGAGGCGATGCAGCAAAGAGGTGCAACCGGTGGAATAGTCGATGTCGGCGGTGACATTAGATGTTTCGGCAAGCCGCACAAAACAGATAATTGGCTTATCGGCCTGCAGGACCCCAGCGAAAAATCCGAAATTCGAAATCCGAAATTCGAAATTTTCTTCGACGAGGGACGGTCTTTGCTGACTTTGAAGTTAAATGATACTGCTGTGGCTACAAGCGGAGGTTACAGACGCTTTGCCGTTATAAACGGCAGAAGATTCAGCCATATTATTGACAGCAAGACCGGCTACGGCAGTGACAAATTAGCGAGCGTAACGATTATCGCAGAAAATGCGATTGACGCAGACGCTTTGGCCACTGCGGTCAGTGTGTTAGGAACAGAAAAAGGTCTTGCTTTAATCGAAATGATACCGCAAACCGAAGCGATTCTGATTACGACACAGAACAAAATCACCAAAACCGGCGGTGCTGAGAAATTTATAAAACAAAAGTGAAACAATACACTCAGATTCAAACTGGAGCTTTTACATGTTCTGGTTCGGCTTTGCCGCGAAGGACGATGACCCTGGTTGGGCATTTTTGCATAGCGGTTTCGGTTTGTTCGGAAGGTTCGTACTTCGTGTAATCTAATCTTGCCAGGTTGTCTTCGACTTTGAATAAATCTGTTTGCTTGGCGCACAGGCCGCAGGCGATACAGCCGACCTTGCACATAGAGCGAGTAGTCTTACCGTCTTCTCTGCTGCTACAGGCGACGGTCAAAATCTGCTCGTGTGTGAAAGGAACCATCTCAATCAAATTGCGGGGGCATGCCTTCGAGCAGGCGCCACAGCTTGTACATTTTTGATAATCAACGACGGCAAGGCCATCGACAATATGCAAAGCATCGAATTTGCAGGACCCGACGCAATCGCCGAAGCCGAGGCAGCCGAAGTTGCAGGCCTGGACGTTTGCCACGGCGTTGGCGGATTTGCAGGTGCCGATAACCTGGTATGCAGCGTAATAAGTTTTGTCCTCAGTATGCGCATGACAGTGTACGATTGGTTTCTTGGTTGGGCCTGATTCGCTTATATGTAAGCTAAGTATGTTCGCTATTGCAGCGGTTGTTTGGGGGCCACCGGGTGCGCATTTGCCGAGAAGCTCGGTGTTTTTCAAAATTGCCTTGGCGTATTGGGCACAGCCGGCGAAGCCGCAGGCGCCGCAGTCGAGATTTGGCAGGGCCTTGTGGATTTGCTCGACCTTGGGGTCAACTTTTACCTTCAGTTTTTCACTCGCAATCAAAAGTGCAACGGCGAAGCTACCGCCTAATACCAGCATAGTCAGACCAGCGGGCCAGGCGCTATTCCATAGTTGATAAATATCAGCTAAAAACATTTTTGTATTTCTACTTATTTATAGTTTTACCATTCCTGCGAAGCCCATAAAGGCCAAAGTAAGCAGGCCGGCGGTAATCAGCGTAATCGGTGCTCCTCTGAGACTTTCGGGGACATCGGCGAGATTCAGGTTTTCACGAATTCCCGCCATTATGCAGATGGCCATCGTAAAGCCGATGCCCGCTCCGAAGCTGAGGACGACGGCCTGCAGAAAGTTGTCAACGCCCCAGAGATTTATAAACAGACACAGACCCAAAATTGCGCAGTTGGTGGTAATCAACGGTAAAAATATGCCGAAGCTGTCGTACAAAGTCGGAAAGAATTTTCTAAGATACA
>CAZUTR010000203.1:0-5124 GCA_964623545.1 uncultured Pirellulales bacterium
ATCTGTGGTTTGTAATGTGCCCCCGCTGATTCGTCCTGACTGAATGGCAGCGACATTAGGGCCTGTAACTGCGACCGCGCTGACAGTCCCGCCTTCAACAAAAGTATCTATCGGGCCGTACGACATGATGCCGTACGCGAAGTCCCCGCCGGCGTTTACATCGATGGTTCCGCCAATTGCACAGGTTGTGAGCGTACCGTCGCTTAACAAACCATAGGCCTCGTTTGTATCAGCAGAGGCTGTAATGGTGCCATCAATCGCGCCGATTGTGAGCGAGCTATCGCCGTATATACCGTAGGCAGAGTCTTGCGCAGCCGTGGCGATAATATTAGCATCGCTGCCAATACCTTCAATTCTCAAATCCGAACTGGCATACAGGGCATACGCACTTGGACCGTTGTTCACATCGGCGGAAATCGTCCCATTAATATTGCCGATGTTCATCGGGCCGTCGCTGCACACACCAGCGGCCCAGTAATCCTCAGCCGTGACGGTGATTGTGCCGGTAATATCGCCAGTGGTGAGCAAGCCGTCACTGTTATTCAAACCATAGGCAGAGTCTCGGCCTGCCGTGGCGGTGATTTCGCCGGTAATATCGCCTGTGGTGAGCACGCCGCTGCTGACATATACACCATAGGCCCCGTCTTGCTCTGCGGTGGCAGAGATTGCCCCCTCAATATTGCCTATGTTGACATCGCCACCTCCGCTGTACAAACCAGCGGCCCAGCTGTCTCCAGCCGTGGCGGTAATTACGCCATTAATATCGCCGGAGGTTATCGAATTGTTATCGCTGTACAAGCCAGCGGCATAATCTCCCCCCGCCGTAGCGGTGATTACGCCATTAATATCGCCGGTGTAGATAGATTGCCAGCTCCACACACCACGGGCATAATCTCCCCCAGCGTTTGCATCAATCATACCATCAATATCGCCGGTGTTGACATCGCCGGTCTGGCTGCACAAACCATAGGCCCTGTCATCCCATGCCGTGGCAGTAATCCGGGCATCGCTGCCGATATCACCAGTTGTTATATTCGAATCAGAATACAAGGCAACCGCCCAGGAACCGTCGTTCACATCGGCAGAGATTTTCCCATTAATATCGCCGGTTTGTATTGAGCCGTTATAGCTGTACAAAGCACGGGCATCGCCGTCCTCGGCCATGGCGGAAATCGTCCCGTTAATCGCGCCGGTGTAGATGGATTGCCCGCTCCACAAACCACGGGCCCAGTATCCCCCAGCGTTGGCGGAAATGTTCCCATCAATATCGCCGGTGTTGACATCGCCCGTCTGGCTGCACAGACCATAGGCCATGCTTGACCCTGCCGTGGCGGAAATATTAGCGTCACTGCCAATATCACCAGTCGTTATATCAGACCAGGAATACATGCCATACGCATTGGAACCATCGTTCACATCGGCGGTGATTACTCCATTAATATCGCCGGTTTCTATCGAGCCGTTGCTGTACAAACCATAGGCCCTCCATGTCTCGGCCGTGGCGGTAATCATCCCATTAATATCGCCGGTTTCTATCGAGCCGTTATAGCTGTACAAACCACGGGCATCGTATGTCCCTGCCGTGGCGGTAATTACCCCATTAATATCGCCGGTGTAGATGGATTGCCCGCTCCACAAACCACGGGCCCAGTATCCACCAGCCGTGGCGGAAATGTTCCCATCAATATCACCAGTGTTTACATCGCCCGTCTGGCTGCACAAACCATAGGCCCTGTTTTGTCCTACCGTGGCGGAAATATTCCCGTCGCTGCCAATATCACCAGTCGTTATATCAGACCAGGAATACATGGCATACGCATTGGAACCGTCGTTCACATCGGCGGAAATTATCCCATTGATATCGCCGGTGTGTATCGAGCTGCCGCCGCCGCTGTACAAACCATAGGCATAGCCGTCTGAGGCCGTGGCGGTTATATTGGCGTCACTGCCGATATCACCGGTGATGACAGAGCCGTAGGAGTTGTACAAACCACCGGCCCGGCTGTCCCCGGCCGTGGCGGAAATTATCCCATTAATATCACCGGTGGTGATATCGCCGCCGTCGCCCCAAAAACCATAGGCATCGTCTTGCTCTGCCGTGGCGGAAATCGCACCGGTAATATCGCCGGTGATAATAGAGCCGTTATCGGCGTACAAACCAACGGCCCAGTTTTGCCCGGCTGTGGCTGTAATCGTGCCGTCAATTGCGCCTGTGTTGACATCGCCGCTGTTGCTGTAAAAACCAAAGGCATTGTCTACCCCAGCCGTGGCGATAATATTGGCGTCACTGTCAATATCGCCAGTCGTTATATCCGAACTGGAATACATGGCAGCTGCCCAGGAACCACCGTTCACATCGGCGGAGATTACCCCGTTAATATCGCCTGTGTATATCGAGTCGCCGTCGCCGGTGTACAAACCAACGGCCCAGCTTGTCCCGGCCTCGGCGGTAATCGTTCCATTAATTTCGCCTGTGTATATTGAACCGCCGCTCCACAAAGCATAGGCGCTGTTTGTTGCTGCCGTGGCGGAAATTACACCGTTAATATCACCGGTGGTGATAGAACCTTCGCTGTACAAACCATAGGCATAGCTGTCCCCCGCCGTAGCGGAAATATTGGCACTGCTGCCAATATTGCCGTCAATTGTCACAGATGACCAGGAATACACGGCGGCCGCATTGTAACCATTTGCATCGGCGGTAATTTTCCCATTAATATCGCCGGTGGTGATATCGCCCCAAGCGCCCAAACCACGGGCAATATCTCCCCCGGTCGTGGCGGTAATGTTCCCATCAATCGCGTCGGTGGTTATCGAGCCGGAATGGGTGCGCAAACCATAGGCCCAGTCTCCCACTGCTGTGGCGGTGATGTTGCCATTAATATCATTGGTGTCTATCGAGCCGTCCGCGCTGTACAAACCAGCGGCCTCTTCGCCTCCGGCCGTGGCGGTAATTACCCCGTTAATATCGCCGGTGGTGATGGACCCCCAGCCGAACAAACCACGGGCATTATTTCCCCCAGCGTTTGCATCAATCGTTCCATCGATATCGCCGGTGTTGACATCGCCCCACGCGCTGAACAAACCATAGGCATAGCTTTGCCCTGCCGTGGCGGAAATATTAGCGTCACTGTAAATATTACCGACCGTTATATCATTAACCGCATAAATGGCGTACGCATCGTAACCGTTGGTCATCTCGGCCGAAATCGTCCCATTAATATCGAGAATAGTGAGCGAGTCGCCGCTGTACATACCGTAGGCACTTTTCTTTGCCCCTTTGCCTGTTGCCGTGGCGGTAATCTCGGCGGTGCTTCCGATATTGCCGATTGTTATATTTGAACCGGAATGAATTGCATGTGCCACAGAACCGTCGTTCACCTCGGCGGAAATCTTCCCATCGATATCGCCGATGTTTACATCACCGATCTCGCTGTACACACCATAGGCATAGTCGTACTCCGCCCTGGCGGAAATATTGGCGTCACTGCCAATATTTTCAACCGTTATGTCATTAACCGAATATATGGCATACGCCCAGTAACCATCGTTCGCCTCGGCGGAAATTATCCCGTTAATATCGCCGGTGTGTATTGAGCTACCGCCGCCGCTGTATAGACCATAGGCATCGCCGTACTCGGCGAAGGCGGTAATCGTTCCATTAATATCGCCGGTGGTTATCGAGTTGAAATCGCTGTATAAACCATATGCATAATAACCTGTGGACGCCGTAGCGGTAATGTCTCCATTAATATCGCCGGTGCTTATCGAGCCATCGTCGCTGCGCAAACCATAGGCACGTGCACCGGCTGTTGCGGTAATCGTCCCATTAACATCGCCGGTGGAGATAGAGCCGCCGTTACTGTACAAACCATAAGCCCTGACACCCTCGACCGTGGTGCTAATGTCTCCATTTATAGCACCTGTGGTTATGTTGCCGCCGTCGGTGCGCAAGCCATAGGCATGTCTGTCGGCTGTGACGGTAATCGTCCCATCGATATCGCAGACGTCTATCGAGCCGTTGCTGCGCAAACCACCGGCTCCGCCTCCGTGGTTTATCGTGGCGGTAATCTCGGCGTCGCTGCCGATATTGCCGTCAATTATTATATCCCCATAGGAATACATGGCATAAGCATTGTAGCCGTCGTTCACATCGGCGGAAATCGTCCCGTTAACATTACCGTTGATGTGTATCGAGTCGCCGCCGCCGCTGTACAAACCATAGGCGTTGTATTCCTCTGCTATGGCAGTAATCTCACCATTAATATTGCCGGTGATGATATCGTAGTCGCTGCGTAAACCATAGGCCTTGTGCCCCCCGGCTGTGACGTCAATGGTTCCATCAATATCGCCGGTTTCTATCGAGCCGGAATGGCTGCGAAAACCAACGGCCCTGTCGGTATCGGCTATGATGATAATCTCACCACTAATGTCGCCGGTGATTATATCGCCGTCGTCGGTGCGCAAACCATAGGCGTCGTGCGTCCCTGCCGTGGCTTCAATCCTCCCGCCAATATCGCCGGTGTTGACATCGCCGTCCTCGCTGTACAAACCAACGGCCCTGTTGTACCCTGTTATGGCGTAAATGAATCCATTAAGGTCGCCGGTGTGTATCGAGTCGCCTTCGCTGCTGTACAAACCATAGGCATGGTAGTCCCCGGCAACACCCCCGATAGTACTACCGTTGCTGAGGTCGCCGGTGATTGTGAGAGAGCCGCCGTCAGCAAAGATACCATAACCCTCCTCGTAGTTGGCGATACCGATAACCCATCCGGGCAGAGACGGACTGCCAAAATCATTGCCATCCCATGTATAGCTCCCGGACGATTCAAGACCACTAACATATGAATCGCCAGTGCTAATGATCCGATACAATGCCATGGCATCGGAGCTGAACAGACAAAGGCAGAACATCAGCATAATTATCCATGCCAGAAACCGCCTTCGGCCATACGGTACTGCTGTAACTTTAGTTTTTCTTCCTTTGTAAATCATGCTGTTCATAATCGACTCCTTTCTCTTTTCTCTTTTCTCTTTTCTCTTTTCTTTATTATTCGATTCCCTTCGAGTAAAAGTTTTTATCAGGTCTTTTAATTACCTGATCTCAGTCGGCAGTTCCTTTAT
>CAZUTR010000204.1:0-5111 GCA_964623545.1 uncultured Pirellulales bacterium
CGATAATGAAAGCCGGCAAGCTGCTCGTAGTCGGAAAAACAACCGCGAACAATTCGAAGCTCTTTCGTAACGCTACAGCTCCGCATTTAAAACTTTTCTTTTTGTCTCTTTATAGATAACCTCGCTCGGCCCCGACAATTCCTTGACGATGAGTACATCGGGCGCCAAATCGAGAAGGATATCATCATGGGCTGATGCGAGGATGAATGTCACTTTGTTACGTTTCGCAAACTTGTGTATGTTGTACGCAATAACCGCCGCGGTTATACGGTCGAGCATCGAGCAGAACTCATCGGCAAAGATAAATTTCTTTTTCAACGCCATGGCCCTTGCCAGCCGAAACCGATACTTCTGACCGTCGCTAAGATTGGCCGGCTGATTGAGGATGCAAAACACATCATTGAGCCCCGCGACACTGAGCAGCTTCAAACTGCTCACCAGCTCATCATCAACGCAGTCGATTACGCTTTTGTCCGCCGGCAGTGCAATTGCGTCCAGATTGACTCTTTCAGTTGAAGGTATGACTTTTTCCAGCTCACGCAGAAGAACGCTCTTACCTGAGCCCGAAGGCCCGGTGATATAGACGATGTCACCATCATTCAAATTAACGGAACATTCATGTGTGGCGCTGCCGGCTTTGAGTCGTTCGATAGTCAGCCCGAACATCCTGCAAACGCCTGTCACCTTATCGGTGACTTTACCCTCCCAGCCGAACTTCCTTGAAACACTATACGTCGTCATGTCCCTGCGTCGTTTTAATAAACCCGTTAAATGTTGCTTACGAGATTTTGGATTTTCTTAAGCGTCTTGCGAACCTGGTAGTAGCTACAATTATTCTTGGCAGCGATTTTCCTCATTGACAGTCCGCCGACGAAATAATCCCTCGAAATGTTTATCTCGGCCCGGGAGAAAGATTTGCTGTTCCGCAGACAGGTTATATATTCACCGTCGAGCAGCCGCTTGGTTACCTTATGTATCCTTCGAGAGATTGTGGCCTCATTGATGCCCATCAGCCGGGCCATCTGACGGAAGCTGTTGCCGTTCTGCAGATACATTGTCATCAGCGCCTTGTCCTTTCCCTTGAGCAGATCCATTCTGCTGGCCAAAAGGTCGATTCTGTCGCGAGTCATCCTGTTTGGCCCTGTTGTTTGTTGCGATATGTTTTCATGAGCACTTTTCATCACATACCGATTTAACTGATGCCCCAAAAGGGCGGTTGAGCAAAACTGCTTTTCCCTACGCTATACCCTCCTAAAATAGCTGAAACAAAGATTTATTTTTGTGTCTATCTAACATATGCAGTATTTTAACAAATTATATAACAAAGTCAAGATAATTTTCACTATATTGCTAAAATTTTTCAAATTTTAGTAAATATATAACTTTTTAGGGCTAATACCAAATTTTTTGGAGCTGAGGCCGGGAAATTAAAAAAGGGTTACGTAAAAATCTTCATCTTGTAAAGATTGCTTTGTACTTGTATTCACATTCACAAAGTTGTTTGCCTAACATACTCAATAATTAGTTGCTTTTAGATTTGTGGAATAATATACAGCAAAAAATTAATACAGATTTTTTTATATATATGAATGTTTGGTGGCAGAAAAGAAAGGTTTCTTCGGACCATGTTAAAATAGGCAAAAAATGTATTGACATTCAAATCGAAATCAGATACAATAATCGCAGCATGGGGGGGTGAAGAAAATTCACCTCAAGCTAAAACTCAAAAAGCTTAAAACTTGGCCCACATAAAAATTATTAATGTACAAGTAGTTGGGGGGTAAAAGTAGTGGACAAGAAAACAGCAATTCTAATCGCCGGACTGGTTTTGATTATGGTCTGTCATGCGACAGCCGCTCCCGTAGGCACCGTTGATATAAAGTTCAGCGGCTATGGGGCGAAGAACACCGTTAAATTCTGGGGTGGAGGCCATGAAGGCCTCGTAGGCTACGCAGGAGTTTATATGTTCGAGAAGACCGGCGGCACAGGGCAGGGAAATTATTGGGATGACGGCTATTTGGGACTGATATGTATTGAGCTGTCCGAATTTGCGCCGTACTACGAAAAAACTTATGAGGTGGTCTTTCCCGAGGAAGCACACAAACCAACTACATTTTTAGGTGATTACATCGGCGAAGAAAAGGCGGATTACCTCAGTGAACTATGGGGCAGATTCTTCGAGCCTGACTGGATTGTCGGCAAGGAGTTTACAGAGCAGCAAAAAAGCGACGCTACAGCTTTCAACGTAGCGGTGTGGGAAATTATTTATGAGGACCTGCCGGCATCGCCATTATTGTGGGACGTTACGACAGATGGAACGCAAGGAAAGCTTGGTTTTCGCTGTATTTGGGTGGATTCGGATACTGCAAATGCGATGTTGCACGCACTTGACGGTACAGGCCCGAAGGCGGATTTGAGGGCTTTTGTTTACGATGGCAAGCAGGACTATATTATAGAAGTACCCGAGCCGGCAACGCTGGTGCTGTTAGGCCTGGGCTGTCTCGTTTTGATTCGCAAAAGAAAATATTAACATAGATTGAAAAAAATCAGCCGCTGAATACATGGATCAACATTTGAGGTATAACTGGCGGCAATCAAACGGAAAACAAAAGGGGCGTCAGTCCTCCCGGCGCCCCTGCCCCCCTTTATCTTTCACTCACCTCTCGGCTCCAGTCAAGGTGATATATAATCCGGAACTGCCCTGCTGAATCCGAAGCGAGCGAGCTGAGACATCCCCGACATGTCTAAGCAAAGTCTCAAAGAAAGAAGCAGAGAACATAATCAAGTTCGCTCGTATTGACGCAGCAGCGGAAACCATTAAGAAAAAAGAACAGTTCACCACAGAGGCCAATCAAATAAAAACTCTTCTTATGCCGCCAGCATCTGTCATATTCGCCTTGTTCGAAATCAAATCTTTCATTTTTACTTATGAACCAGAAGCTGTTCTCGAAATGATTAGCCTCTGCCAAGAGCTCCTGTTTTCTTTGCAACAAAAGCCACAAAATATGCCAAAACCACAGGGACCCACAAGATGAGCATGAAGCTCAAATAACTACGTGTTGCTTCAAAACCATACGCAGTTATCCTTTCCCATACCAATAAAGCCATCGCCGTTGTCACAAACGCAAAAGTCGTGCCGTATTCCTTGCGGATTACCTTCTTCCAGTCGTATTGCATCCCTTTGAGGGTGTGGTCAAGTCCTTTGAACGATATCAAGAATCGCGGTACTCTTCTGGTATAGTCGTCATAAACCTGGCCGAATTTCTCCCGCAAGTAGTTTTCCTCGGCAACGGTTATAGACAAGTATAGGAAAAGGAAGTAAGGCAAACAAACAGCGTACATCAAGATACCGTTATGTATAATAATCAGACCAGTCAACATTAAAATATTGCCGACATAAAGCGGGTTACGGCAGTGTGCAAAGAAGCCTTCCTGAACAAGAGTTGCAGCGTAAACCTTCTTCTGTTTACCGCCGCGTTTAATATAGGCAAAACCAATCACGCAGATTCGCAGCAATTGACCGGCCAGAGATATAACAATGCCGAAAATATCAAGATACACGTCGAGACGGCGGTTCCCAGCGATTATTAGCGGCTTGGCTGTAAGTGCCAAGCCACAAAACACCAGGGGAGAAATGATGTTACGATATTTGAAAAAAAAGTTACCAATAGGGACTAAATGTGACGCTCGGATTGGTTCAAAATCTCTGGTTTCAACAACGTTGGGACCAATGCTGTCTGAAGCACAATAATCGGGTTTGTCGTGGACGTTGCTGGGCTGGGCACCAATCTTTCCATCCATTGCGGCTGACACGTGAGAGTTCACTTTGTTCATTTTGGGTGTTTTTTCCTCGGTTGTTTTTGTGCTATCATTGCACAGAAATTATACCATTTGAAAAGGATTTCAATATTCTGAAATCCGCAACTTTCCAAAAGGTCTTTGTTTTCTTCAAGTCGATAGGGTATCAAAATGTTTTCCAAGGCTTCGCGTTTTTGCGATATCTCTAGTTCGCTGTATCCCCTGTGTTTTTTTAGCTCATAATAGTGTTTGATGAACAGCCGATTAAAGGTAGAGTTTTCTCCTAATACCTTTTCGACAAGTATTAAACAGCCATTATCATTAATGCCGTTGTAAATGTTTGAGATTAAATGATTTCGATAGAGCGGCCGGACAAATTGCAGAGTAAGTACCATTAACACCACTGAAGCATTTTCGATATGGATGCCCTTGTTTAAGTCGCCTAAGCGAAGCTCGTAATCACGTGCGAATTTAACCTGAGTTATTTTTTGTCTCGCTTTTTCAAGCATATCTTTGGATGAATCAATACCGACAAATCGCACATTAGTATCATTGGGCAGGAAGTGGTCAATGGCAAGAAATGAATTACAGGTAGAGCACCCGAGGTCAAAAATCTGGCTTCCATCGCATGCGAAATCACCGCTGATTTCGCCGATTATTCTTTGAATCTCGCCGTAGAATGGCACCGACCGGTTGAGCATATCGTCGAAGACCGCGGCTGTCTTCTCGCCAAAATCAAAATCGGTGACGTGTACCTGGGGATTGGCGAAAATCTTGTCATGACAGGACTGGTACAATAGTTTATCCGGTGAAATATCTTTCTTCTTGGAACTAACCTCAACAAGCATAGGATTCTTGCCGGGGTTTTTCTTGTCTGCCTTAGTGTACATTTTCATTACTCCTTAAGCATAGACCACACATTGTTTTATGTGTATCGTCCTGACCTAATCGATATTGCCCAATTAGGCAAAGAAAGTAAATTATACTATCAAGCACAATATGGTATGAAAATCTTTTTTAAATCGCAAGGGTTGAATGTTTTTTGCATACCTTTCCGGCAGCTTTTGAATTCTTTGCTTTTTTACTTTTTACTTACTTTCATGCTTTCTACAGGGACATCATATGAAGAACTCAAGAACAGTCGACCAATTTTAACAAAACCAACTATTTCTAAAGCTATATTTCCGAATATTTTAAGGTCGGATGAATTTTCTGATATTACGGGCAGGTCAACCATTGGATATATAAACCATACGGGCTGCTGGCTCGGCTTATCAGGATAAATATACCTTGTCGCCGGGTTTGATTTCGGG
>CAZUTR010000205.1:0-5108 GCA_964623545.1 uncultured Pirellulales bacterium
TATATCTTAGCGCCTACTTCGAACGAAACCGCAGGGAGTATTACGAGCGTCTGCTGCAGGTCAGCTTGAAAGGACAATGGACCGAGTGGATATTATTCTTTCTTCGTGGCATTGTCGAGCAGTCGAATGACGCCTTCGAAAGAGCCAAGCAACTATTGGATTTGCAGCAGCAGTATCACAATAAAGTTCATGCTACGAAAAGGTCGGCGTTACAGCTCAGGCTGGTTGACCTGCTTATTGAACGACCTGTTATTACCGTAGTGTTTGCGATGAAATACTTTAACGTCACATACGCAACTGCCAAGAATAATATCGCCAAACTTGTTAAGGCAGGAATTTTGAAGGAAGTAACCGGGGCTAAACGCAACAAAATCTTTATATCCGAACAGGTCCTGGAAATAGTCAATAAACCATTTTCTAATAGTTAACCGTCGAGTAACTGTGGGAGATACGAATATGAGTAAATCCGGGAAAACAAAGGGCAAAATTATGAAAGTTATTACTACGATTATCGCAATACTAATAATGTCTTCGTCGCTTTCTTCGCAGGAGCCGGGGCTTTATATCAAAAAGGACACTTGGTTTGACACGCTTGTAGCCAGTCGGGAAAAACTGGCCGGCCAACTCGATAAGTCCGGTACTAAAGAAAAAAGCTATCAAATATGGCGACGCATACAGCGGGACTTTAGCGACGTGGATACACTGCTCGAGATGACGATGGACAATGGCGAGCGAATCTGGGAAAAGGAATGGCCGGTGAGTAATTATAAAGTGCTCGCAAGACGTTATGCAAAGGCGGTAAGGAACGTGTTGAGTTATATGCCTTCGGACACAAGTAGTGAAAACTTCGCTGCGAAGATTGATAAACTGGTTGATAAGGTCGACACGATTGAGCAGCTTAACGAAGTCCGAAAGATTTATTACGAAGCATACAGGGCGATGGAGCAGGCCGTGCTGGACGAGGCAGACGAGAACATACGCAAATATCGAATGGGCAAGCTCATCGTCAGGACCGAGCCGAACGCCAAAGTCAAAATCGAGCAGCTTCGACACGATTTCCTTTTCGGTGCAGCGCTGAACGAACAGATGTGGGCATCCAAAAAAGACTTTGAAACTTACAAACGCTGGTACAATGATTTCGAATGGATGAATGACATAAAGCAGTATGAATTTATCAAGACAAACCGCGTAAAGTACCAAAAGCTCATAAAAGACAACTTCAATTATGCCGTTCATGAAAACGCCGCCAAGTGGTTCAATGTCGAGCCGCAGCGAGGTGAAATCCACTGGACACTCGCCGAGCGGATGAGCCGCTGGTGTACGGAAAACGATATAAAGATGCGGGGACATTGCATAATCTGGGGCCAGAAAAAAAATATCCCCCCCTGGCAGGAGAACATAGATAAGTCAGAGCTTCGCAGACACGTCGAGCGGCGATGCAAAGGAACCGTCAACTGGTTTGCCGGTATAATCGATGAGTGGGACCTTAACAATGAGATGCTGCACTCCAGGTGGTACCGCGAGCAGTTAGGTGACGAAATCGTGGGCGATATGTTCCGCTGGGCCAAGCAAGCCAACCCAGATGTTGTATTAACCTTGAACGACTATAACATTCTGAACAATAAATATCGCAGCGAGCTCGACAAATACCTCAGGCAGATAAAAAATTTCCTCGACAAGGGCTATCCTGTCGGCGGAATCAACTGCCAAGGACACAGTTGGTACGGCGAGACAAATATCGGCTTCGTTAAATACGCACTCGATGAGCTGGGCAAGTTTAAGCTGGGACTGAAGATAAGCGAATACATGACCGACAACCAGGGACAAAATCCGGATTACGCGGCAGCGATGCTGGCCAAACACCTCAGGTTATTTTTCGGCCATCCCGCTGTGGAGGCGATTGTATTCGGGGGCTTCTGGGAGGGTTTTCACTTATCGCCCGCTGGTTCTCTATGGAAGAAGGACTTTTCACCGGAACACGCCGCAAGGATATACCGGAGCCTGGTGTTCGACCAATGGTGGACAAAGTGGGAGGGTGCAGCGGACTCCAACGGTTTATGTGAGGTGCCTGTCTTTTACGGCAGATATAAAGTTGCAATAGACGGTAAAGAAATCAAGGTAAACTTTCCGAAGAGTGAAGGACCGGAAAAAACAATAGACCTTAAAACACAGAAATCCAAGTGATGTAAAAGAATTTACGGAATTTGTAAATAAAAAAAGAGAGACGAAGCCCCCCCTTTTTTCGGCACGACAGGTTCGGCTCGCCTCTCAAAGTAAGATGATGAGATGCCTTTCTTCCAGCACCCACCTCACGAAGCCGTTAGGAGTTGTTAACAATTTAACACCCCGGTAAAGTATAGAAAATGTTTTCAGCTCGTGACGGGAAAAAACAAATTTTTTTTTCATCAAAGCATAAACCTCATTTTCAACCCCCTGCCACAGTAATTTATAAGACTTTCGTTTTAAAATTCGCAGTGTCAGTAACAGCTAAAAAGAGACAGAGCCATGACAAAATCAAATATAGATTCAATGTTGAGTAAGAGAAATGATGCAGAAGTACTTTTATCCGGAGCCGATATTCAACGAGCCGGTAGTATCTATCAATCACTTCGCAGCAATCGGCCGAGGACAAAGTGTGATTTGAAAAACTATATCAAGGTTTTTTTGGGCATTGATGTGCCGGACAAAAAGATTTGCGCCGAACATAACAGCCCAATGGATTATCTGTGGCATAGTTTCGCCGCTGATTTTTCGCCACAACAAAAAACAAACGCTGATGCAGTAATTTGGGCGAATCGCGGCGGTGGAAAGACGGAGCTGGCCGCCGTTGCTACGCTGCTCGATTGTGTATTCAAACCAAATTGCCAGGTGCGGATCCTTGGCGGCTCAGGTGACCAGTCCGACAGGATGTATCAATATCTGCTCGACTTTCTGAACAGCGGCTTCAATGAATTTTTATCTGGACCGGTGCGAAAAGCGAAATGCCGTTTCACCAATGGCTCGGCCGTTGAAGTACTGACGCAATCGTCGACAAGCGTGCGTGGCCAGCACATTCAGAAGCTGCGCTGCGACGAGGTCGAGCTTTTCAGTGAGGAAGTCTTCGCCGCCGCCAAGTTCACCACGCAAAGTACCGGTGACATCATGTCGGCTATGGAGTCGATTAGTACGATGCACAGGCCTTACGGCTTGATGCATAAAATCGTCTCATCTGCAAACCAGTTCAATACACCCATCTTCAAGTGGTGTCTCTGGGAGGTCATCGAGCGATGCACCGACAGGAGCTGCTCACAATGTCCCCTTGATGGTGACTGTGGCGGCAAGGCGAAGCGAGCTGACGGTCATTTGAAGATTGACGATTGCATAACGCAGATGAGGCGGGCCAGCAGAGCTGGCTGGGAAGCGGAAATGCTCTGCAGGAAACCATCGCTTGAGAATGTTGTGTTCGATGAGTTCGACCCGGCTGAGCACGTTAAGTCGATTGATTATGATGCGAATCTGCCTTTGTATCGCTCGCTCGATTTCGGCTTTGTCAATCCGTTCGTCTGCCTGTGGATTCAGGTTGACGATGAAGGAGTCGTGCGTGTTATAGATGAGTATGTCCGCAGCAGAGCGACGATTGATGTGCACGCCGAGGAAATCAAAACACGAACACCAATTGACGAAGAGCGAGTCGCAGCGACCTTTTGCGACCCCGCCGGCGCGGGTAAAAATGATGTCACCGGCACAAGCGTTGTACGCGAGCTTCGTCAGCACGGCATAGTTACGCTTTTCCGCCGAAGCTCCATCCTTGAGGGCATTGAGCTTATCCGCAGAGTGATTCGCTCAGGTGATGGTCAGTCTCGGCTTCTCATTTCACCTCGCTGTCCTCGGCTGATTGAGGCCCTGCAGTGCTATCATTACCCCGAGGGGATATCCGGCGATTCGGAATTGCCGCTGAAGGACGGCATCTACGACCATCCCATCGACGCCCTGCGCTACTTTTTCGTAAACCACAACCGCAGCACCAAAACTACAACCCGAAGGTACTAAGACATGATAAAAGAGATGCAGACAAAATACTTAGAAAATTGTAGTTGTTAATAATGATTTAATCGGAAATGGTGTCCGGGGATTTTTTCTTTAGGACACCCAGCTCGATAAGTGCGCTTTGGGCGGCTTTCTGCTCAGCTTCTTTTTTATTCGTTCCCCAGGCACTTGGAAAATGTCGGCCGGAGATGACCGCATGGGTCTCGAAACATTTGTCATGGTCGGGTCCCTTCTCATCAAGCAGTTCATAAACAGGAGTAGCGTTAAAATGCTGCTGAGCAAATTGCTGCAACAGCGACTTGAAATTCCCCTGGATATGTTTTGCATCCGCCTGCTCGATTAACGGCCCGAAGATTCTCAGGATAAAATCTCTTGCCGCTTCAAAACCTCCATCGATATAAATCGCGCCGATTATAGCTTCTATTAGCGCCGCTATGAGGGAACCCATCAGTGCCCGGCTGTCGTTCACGCCTTTGCCCAAATTCAGAAATTCGAGCAGACCAAGCTCCGTGGCAAGCTTTGCGCAGGTTTTGCGGGATACTATCATACTCTTGATTTTTGTTAATTCCCCTTCAAGGTAACTGGGAAATCGCTCGAAAAGGGTTTGGCAGACAACCACTCCCAAAACCGAATCGCCGAGAAACTCCAGCCTTTCATTACTCAAGGTAGGATTATCTACGACGGATGAATGTGTGAATGCCGTCCGCAAAAGACGTTTGTCGGAAAACTCATATCCTATTATCTGCTCGACTTGCTGCAATACCGTTTTATTCATTCAGTTATATCCCTGTTTGGCGTTGCCATCCGAAAATCAGTTAAGCTGAAACTGACATCGGATAAAGAGTTTTACAAAAACCTGCGAGCAGATTACGAACTCCGCTTATCACAAGCGGCTTTCGTAGCCGGCTCACCAAATCTATTATCCACAAGATATTCTGTTCGTCAAGCTTTTTCGCCCCCCTATTTGAATCCCCGCCAGAGCTGTTTTGCTTGTCGGCTTTACAATGGTTGCGGTGAATACACAATTACTTTGGGCGTGTGCTCCGCCTTCCCGACGGGGCACACGCCCATCGGCTAACCGA
>CAZUTR010000206.1:0-5068 GCA_964623545.1 uncultured Pirellulales bacterium
AAATAAAAAAATATTTGTAGTTCTGGCTTCTAATAGGTACTATTACCTGTCAAAATAGCACAGTGCATGGTCGCGGTATTTGTTATTGTTATTAAGGAGTAAAACAAGTGAGTCCTGATGAGCTAAGTGTTGAAGAGATTGAAAACAAGGTTATTGAGATAATAAGCGAGCAGATGGGCGTAGACAAATCGGAAATAACCCGCGAAACCTCCTTTATCAACGATTTGAATGCCGACTCACTGGATACGGTAGAGCTGGTTATGGAGTTCGAGGACGAATTCGATATGAGCATTCCTGATGAAGAGGCCGAGAAAATCCAGACCGTCGGCGCCGCAATCGACTACATTGTCAACATCGCACGCTCCAAAAGCCAGGAGTAACTTAAGAGATTAATATGAATAGACGGCGAGTCGTTATTACTGGCTTGGGCTGTGTCACCGCCTTGGCCGAATCAGCCGATGGGTTGTTCGCTGCGCTGTGTGAGGGCAAAAGCGGTGTCTCAACCATAGAGGATTTTGACACCAGTGCATACCCTGTAAAATTCGGCGGCAGCGTAAAGCATTTCGATGTTTCAAAATACATTGAGCACAGGGAAAGCAAACGTATGGACCGATTCTCGCAGTTTGCTATAGCAGCAGCCGACCAGGCCGTCAAGGACAGCGGACTTGATTTCTCCAAGGAAAATGGCCATCGCGCCGGTGCCATCGTAGCTACCGGCATCGGCGGCATCAAGGAAATTGAAGAACAGCATTTAATCCTTTTAGAAAAAGGACCAAGAAGGGTTTCACCTTTTTGTGTTCCACGGCTTATGGCAAACGCCGCCGGCGGCAACATAGCGATTCGTTACGGTCTAAAAGGTCCTAACTTTAGTGTCACCAGCGCCTGCGCATCGGCAAATCACGCTATTGGTGAGGCATTCTATAACATCATTGACGGTCGAAGTGACGTTATGATAACCGGTGGTGCAGAAGCCGCTCTTACTCCTATCGGCCTGGCTTCGTTCTGCGCCGCAAGGTCACTGAGCACCAGAAATGACGACCCCCAGACAGCTTCAAGACCATTCGATAAAAACAGGGATGGTTTTGTTCTCGCCGAAGGCAGCGGAATCTTGATTCTTGAAAAATACGAACACGCCAAAAAACGCGGTGCCAATATATATGCTGAGATTCTTGGTTACGGCGCAACCGATGACGGCTACCACATCACCGCCCCCCTGCCTGATGGAAGCGGCGCCGCAAAAGCGATGGAGCTGGCATTAGAAGACGCTGGTATACAACCGGAGAAAGTCGACTATATCAACGCCCACGGCACAGGCACAGAACTCAATGACATAGCGGAAAGCATAGCGATTAAATCTGTCTTTGGTGAGCACGCCTACAAGCTGCTTGTAAGTTCCACCAAAAGCTGTCTCGGCCATTTGCTCGGAGCGACCGGCGCGGTTGAGCTTATAATATGTGTAAAGGCCATTAACGAATCCGCCATCCCCCCCACCATAAATCTCGAAAATCAGGACGAGCGATGTGACTTGAAGATAGATTACGTGCCGCTGGAGGCCCGCCGGGCAAAGGTCAATATCGCTTTGAGCAACTCACTTGGTTTCGGCGGACACAACGCCTGCCTCATTGTCGGAAAGATTTGACTTCTACAAAAAAGCAACAGTGAATAAAATGAAAAAAAAGCCAAATACGATAAAAACCTGTTTGCTGATTTTGTTGTTTCTACAAATAATCGGTTGTCAAGAAGCTCATAAGAATCAATCTCAAAAGAGCACCGATACACTACGTGTCCTTTTTATTGGTAACAGCTATACCTTTTATAACAACCTCCCTGGTGTCCTCTCTAAAATGGCCGCCTCGGCAGAACCTGCACTGATTATAAAGACTGACCGCTGCACTGTTGGGGGCCATACTCTCGAGCTTCATTGGAACGATGGTATCGCAATTGAAAAAATTCGTCAGGGCAACTGGGACTTCGTGGTCCTGCAGGACCACAGTCGAGGGACACTAAGCGATACAAAAAGACAGAAGATGTTCGACTTCGCTCACAAATTTGATGCTGAAATCAAAAAAGCTGGTGCAAAAACTGTTTTCTTTATGACCTGGGCCCGTCGCAATGAGCAGCCCGCTATAGAGAGAATTGCCAGGTCATACGAAACGATTGCCGAAGAGCTTGATGCAATCGTAGTCCCGGTTGGACGGGCGTGGCAAAGTTCAATTCTTAATCGCCCGGACCTGGCTCTGCATACAGAAGACAATTCCCATCCCACTCCCCACGGCACATACCTCGCTGCATGTGTCTTTTATGCTACCTTGACAAACCAAAACCCTATAGGCCTGTCGAACACAGGCCTAAAAATGATAACAAACCACGATGTCGGGTACCTCCAGAAAACCGCCTGGGAAACTGTCAAAAACAAATAACATTAAATACTAACAATTGTTTCCCAATCTCGCACAAAACAACTGTCTAACCATCTAAAAGACTTCACCTTCACAAAATTAAATTATCAGTACAGCCTCAGTAAAATGGGAAGCACTTTACATTCGTGTAACGCCTCTATCAATTCCAGTATCCCGACCATCCATATGAACCAAAGAGCATCGAACAATCCTTTCCTGAAAGCAATCGGCTTGACAATATACTCCTCCGACTCCTTCAGTTTCCTCAACGAGGGAAAAAATCGCGGCACCGAATTCATGTAATCCTCGAAATTGTTTTTATGCCGCTTATGCAGTTTTTTCTCCTCAGCTCTTATCAAAAAAGGATAGTATAACGCAAAACCAACAAGGATAACCAGGGCCACGGTCAGCATCTCACTTGCCAGTCCTAAACCTAAACCACCGAGAAAGCTGAAAAAGTACAATGGATTGCGACAAGCCGAATACGGCCCTGTGGTTATCAAGGTGTCGGTCTTGTAACCCGAAATATACAGTGAGCACCACAAGCGACCAACTATTGCAATACTGACCAGAATCAACCCCGTCACAAAAACAACACTACCTATAATCCCCTTCTGCTCCCAATAGCTCTCAGAAAACAGAATGACCACTGCCAAACCACCTACTAGTAGCCAGCTGAAAAACTTCCGGTTCTTTGCGAAAAATCTCTTTGCCATAATTCAGTTCCTCGATAACAATTATTGCCGCCAGGCAATTCTCAACCAATTTTAGGCCGTACTACTCACACTGAAACACCATGTAAGAGTGCGGCTTGATTTCTACATAGAAACACCTTCGGTTGTACTACTCAATTTAGAAATATCCTCTTGTTTTGCTAAATATCTTATCTTTAGCAGCAAATAAATAAAAAGTAACAAAGCCACTAAGTTCACGCCAATCCCCCATGGAGAGCCGTCAAAAAGATAGAGATAATAGTGACTTCCTATCCTGAAAGAGGACCCGAATTCAGCGCTCTGAACACTCACGCTCACCAGAAACCCGGAACTGAAGGAGTAAACTATAAAAGGCGAAGATATGATCAGAATTTGGATACCCTGGTATATTAAGGACAGTTGTATTCCGAGTTTGTCGTTCTCATTCAGCACTAAACCTGCAACGATTCCGAAAATGAATATCAGGCTGAAAAACACATTAAGAACAGCTAATATCGGCGTCATTTCAATTGAAACAATACTTTGCAATATCAGTGTAAATCCGAGGAACCCACCTCCTATTTGTAACACCGATAACAACCACTTAATCCATCTGTTCATTATTACTCTTCTCGCTTCCAGCTTTGAACTACTCGCACTGAAACACCATGTAAGAGTGCGGCTTGATTTGCAAATTGAAAACAACCTTCTCAGGCCCTGCCTGCCTACCCCACCTGCGCCGTGTAGCAACAACCTCTCCGCTGAGTACCTCATCGCTGAGTAAATCACGCAGTTTATTAACTCGCCTGTCAACGACAATCTTCACATCAACAGCGTCCGGCAAAAAAGACTCTACTATAAATGTGTCATTGTCATAAACAAACAACGCAATCTGGCTCGGCCCGTCAAGACGAACATATATATCTCTTGTAAGCACTTCCTTGATTTGTGTCAGCACCTCAGCCGGCAGTTTGTAAAGGTCACCAAAGTTGTCCGGTATAGTCAGAATATACAGCCTGCTGTTCGCATAATCAGCCGAATGAAGAATCGGATAGCCGATACCGCTGGTCAAACAGGAGATTTCCTCCCACGAATCATTGGTCAGGTACTGAATCTGAGGGATGAGTATCTCCGTCTCCGACTCATACACTTTGCCGTGCCGCCCCCAGAAACTCCGCCGGTGCCAGAACTTCTTCGTCAAGGCCTTCTTGCCGGTAATTCTTAGCTCAACAATGTCCTCGATTCCCTTCCCTTGAAGTGCTTTCAATAAACCAGATGTAATCACAACTCCCTTGCCGTTTATTAACTGGCTCTTAATTTTCTTCAAAATATCTTTATCGAATTTCGCCGACTCAGCCAAAAATATCATATCCTCCTCAGCTGGAAACTCGGGAACAAGGTCCATCGGAATTCCGCACATACCCAGATAATTATGCAGGAAATCCTCCCCCGTCGAATGATAGGGCTTATAGCTCTTGACACCAATCGGTTTTCCAAGCTTACCGAGAAACTTATCAACCTTCTCAAGTGAATAACCCGCAACGCGCGCCATCGTCGTCGGCTCAACTGTCTTGCCGTCAACTGACTGAATGGGCTCCATCATTTCTTTAAAGTCGAAGCTCGTTCCTTTACCCTGCCACTCGCCGCGAAGTTCCCACTGAAGGGGGTGCAGCATCCGACGAAAATCAAAGAGCGTAATCTCCGGTGCCTTGGCAAATATCGTTAGCCATAGCTGCTCCGCGTAGCGGTCCATATATCGTATGGCCCCGGTATCGACCCACCCGCCGCCGTTGCCGCCCGGCTTGATATTTTCCAGGAACCGAAATATCAAATAGCCCTGGTATTGCTGAAGGTGCTGGTCGGTATAAACAGGGTCTCTCGTCTCCGTGCCCGTGTAGATACCGTCGAACATCTTCGGCTCCGCCTCAAGATTATAACCACAGCCCTGAAAGTGTTCGTACCAGTTCGGATATTTAA
>CAZUTR010000207.1:0-5038 GCA_964623545.1 uncultured Pirellulales bacterium
AAAGAACGGTGAAATTGGAATCGACGAGGCGGTGGAGAAACTTCGCCATCTGCCGTTCGAGGACCTGGGGTTTGCCCGCATCGACCATCATCGCCAGATACGCAGGGGGTTTCCCGAAGTCATTTACTGCCCGGGTAAAACCAATGAGCAGATAATAACCATTTTTTCCAAACTGGCTGAAAAGGGAAATAATGTTTTAGCCACCCGGGCAGAGCAAAGTGTATTTGACGCTTTGTCCGAAACAGGTAAATTTCCAAAGGCAAGATACGAAAAACCGGCCAAAGCAATGGTCCTTGAGCAGAGAAAACTTGAGCCATCCAAAACTGTTGTGCCAATAGTGACAGCCGGCACTGCGGATTTGCCGGTAGCGGCTGAGGCAAAGGTTACGGCCGAGATTATGGGGCAAAGGACAGAACTGCTCTGCGATGTCGGGGTAGCAGGGCTGCACCGACTTCTCGACAGTCTGCCAAAACTTCAGGAAGCCAATGTCATCATAGTCGTAGCAGGGATGGAGGGTGCATTGGCAAGTGTTGTCGGCGGGTTGGTTAGCTGTCCGGTTATTGCTGTGCCTACCAGCGTCGGGTATGGCGCGAGCTTCGAGGGTTTGTCTGCACTTTTGACTATGCTGAACAGCTGCGCTTCAGGCGTTAGCGTTGTCAATATCGACAATGGGTTTTCTGCGGCAGTCAGCGCCACACTCATAAATAAGAAAATCGAACAGAAGCAGGATTAAAAATGGAGTTAAAACAAGTAAAAAATGTCGCCGTATTGAAACCAAGAGCAGTCGATGCTCATAAAGGGGATTTCGGGAAGGTATGCATCATAGCGGGTAGCGTTGGTATGAGCGGAGCGGCGGCGCTTGCCGGTCGAGCCGCCCTTCGGGCCGGTGCAGGTCTTGTTCGGGTGGCAACAACCAAAAGTGCGTTGCCGATAGTTGCTTCAATAGAGCCATCTTACACTACTATACCGCTGGCTGAAGACAATGCAGGTCGTATAACGGTCAAGGCAATCAATGCCATACTTGATACTGTCGAGGAAAATGATGCGCTGGCTTTCGGGCCGGGAGTTGGTGTTAGTCAAGGGCTGCGGTCAGTTCTCCACAGACTATTGAAAGTACAGCAGTTAAATCTGGTTGTAGATGGTGACGGTCTGAATAACCTCAGTAAGATAAAAAGCTGGCCTGAAGATTTGAAGGCAAATTTAGTTTTGACGCCTCACCCGGGTGAGATGAAGCGATTATGGGCCGGTCTTTTCAGAGAGACACTACCGTCGAACCGCAACCAGCAGGCAGCACAATTAGCTAAGCAGACGAAAACTATTATTGTTTTGAAAGGTCATCAGACAGTAGTTTCCGACGGCACAAAAATCTATGTGAATAATACCGGTAATCCCGGGATGGCCACGGCAGGGTCAGGTGATGTGTTAACCGGTGTAATAACAGCTTTGATGGGGCAGGGTCTAAGCAACTTTGATGCAGCGGTGCTTGGTGTGTACATTCACGGCTTAGCGGGTGACATTGCTGCTGAAAAAATCGGTCAGGTCAGCTTGACGGCAACCGATATTATCGAGTCACTGCCTGTGGCGTTTATGAAATCCTGCTGATATATCCTCAATAGCTTATAGAAAAACCGGTTTATTTTCCGAGCTTTTCAATCATCTCCTGGACTTCCTCGGCCCCTTCATCGTAGAACTTCTGCTCGTCGGGCGCCAGCTTATGCAACAAGCGGAGGAACTCGCCGGCGTGCACCCGCTCTTCATCAGCTATGTCTATCAATACCTCCTGGGCCAACTTGTCGTCCGTTGATTCGGCCAACTGCATATACAGCTGAACAGCTTCATACTCTGCAGCAACCATAAACCTTACGGCTCGAATCAATTCAGACTTTGTGAGCTTTCTGTCTTTTGCAAGACCGGAAAAAGGCGAACCAAATTCAGGCATAATAAACCTCCTATTCAAATTTTTTTCATATCCTGCTAAGCAAAATCAAAGGGTGAAATATAATCTCCATATTTTTCGCCTGTCTGTTTCAGACGTTTGCGGGCCTCGGCAAAGGTGTCAAAAACAATCCGAGGTGTATCGGAAACCTTTTCTTTGTAAATTTTCTCAACACGGTCGAGCTTGGCCAGGTTTTCCGGAATGCGAATTGTAAACTGCTGAATGTAATCTTCCTTTGTGTAATTCGCGTTCAAGTGCTCTTTGAACAGCTTTGCCAGGTCCTCGTACTTCGGAATCAGGCCAGTCGGCGTTTTAATTCCATCAACATCGCCGTTTACACGAAGCTCGGCCCATAAAATCCAGACCTTTTTATCAGCCATACCATTCAAGTATTTGCCGTCCTTGTTCTTGAGGAAATAATTGACGGAGAAAACCAAAGGCGGATTGTCTATACCTTCGGCGAAGTCCAGATTAATTTGAATATATTTTCCAAGAGGAATGGAAAGAAAATCGAGGTTCGACATCAGATTGAAGGTTCTGACGCCTACTTCACCAAGTGTCGCTGCCGTTGTTTCAGATTCCAGCGAAGCTCCTTTGAGGATAATTCCCTCGGCCCAGCTAAAGGCCTGTTCAACCGGGACCCATGTGTCACTGTCTCTGCCACCATAAATGATACCTCCAACCGGCACACCCTGGGGGTCATCGAGCATTGGGTCCTCATTGTCAAGGTCGGTGATGCTCAAGCAGTAACGGGCGTTTTTGTGTGAAGCGGTAATTTCATTGCCTTTGTCGTCTGTTTTGCCCTTTTGCCATTTGCCGGATTGATTTATTCCCCCGGTGGGCAATTCGCTTCCCATTCCGAGCCAGTGTGGCTTTTTGTTGTTATCAATCAGAATGTTAGAGAAAATCACTTCCATTGGGCTGGTAAGGGCCTTGTAAATTATCGGGTCATCTTCTGAATTGACGTCGCGAATGATACCGAAGATTCCCTTTTCAACATTTACACACTGGACATTACCGTTTTTCTTTCGCAGGTAAGCGATGTCGTCACCGACGATAGTCTGTCCGGGTAGCATTGAGGTCGAGGTTTTTCCGCAGGCCGACGGGAATGCGCCGGCGAAGTAAGTTACGCGGTCGCCAGGGCCGTGAGCACCCATAACGAACATATGTTCTGCAAGCCATCCTTCTCTTGAGGCCTTTTGAATTGCTAATCGCAAGGCCAGTTTCTTTAGGCCAATAGTATTGCCGCCATACTGAGTGTTGACGCTGTAGACGAGGTTCTCTTCGAGGTCGATGTAAACCCGACGCTTGTCAATGTTTTTGCTTACGGCATTTTCGAGCTCGCCCTCAGAATGAATGAACCTGAAGAAACCGGGCGATGAGCCAAGCTTCCGGAACTGTTCATAACCCGACCGATAAAGAATAGTCTCGCTGTGGGCGACATACGGCGAGTCTGTTATTTGAACACATGGGATTGAGAAATCCGAATCAAGAGGGCCGAGACAAAAAAAACAAACCAGCTTTTCTCTGCCGACCATTGAATCTTTGAGAAAAGAGCGGACTTCCTCAACACCAGTGCTCTTTTCAATGGAGTTTAGACTTTCGCCTAACTGCGAGCCGGGCGGTAATAGATATTTAGTTTTGGCTTTATCACGCGCCTGGTCGTTGTAACCATCGAAATGGCAGGTATGACCCGGCTTATCGAGAGGCAGCTCTTCGCCATTTTTTACAGCGAGCTGGCGGATATAGTCTATGTCCTGCGGCGAATCAGTACATACAAAGACCGATTCAGGGTCTGTAAGCTCAATCGCATCGGTGACAAATTCGTGCATCTTCGGGTTGTGCAAGCCCGCGAGTTTCTTGTAATTCTCAGCGTTCAGTCTGCTCTTCAATAGCTCCATAACATTACTCATATAAGCGTACTACCTCCAATACATAAGGTTATAATTTGAAAATCGAGGAATTATAACCGTGTCATTTCTATGTGTCAATCTATTTTTCAAGCCTATTTATTCGGCTTTATTCGGCCCGCTACAGCCATTCGTAAGAGGCCTCATAATCCTTACAAACCATTCAAGCGTACAATTGCTACATCTGGAGAGTGCTTCGAATAGATAAGATCCAAGTCCTTCTAAAGTGAGGATTGCAACTTTACGAAGACACATTTGTTGTTGTTAATCTCAGAATAAATGAGTCTTTGAGGATTTAAAAAATTTGGCGTTTATGGGGGCCAGCAATGGGGGAAGTACCAGCCTTAAAAAAGTTTTACGAAAAGACTTTTCTTGTCTTTTTAGCATACAATTTTATCTTAACCAGTGCGGCTCTAGGTATTTCAGAAACCAAAGACAATGCACAGGTTTGCAAAGTAATGCGGTCGCTGGCAAGAGTATATATGGCCCACGGTGATTATGATAAGGCGCAGGGTCTTGCTGAGAAGGCGCTGAATCTGTCAGAAAATAAAGGCGTTTCTGATTTGGAGCGCAGCTCGTGTCTTATTGACATCGCATATCTGCTTAAGAACAAGGGCAAGCTCGGTGACGCAGAGAAGAAGTGCTTAGCAGGACTGGAAATTCAAAAGAAATTTCTCTATAAGAACCACCCCCACGTGGCTGGCACACTGAGGATACTAAGCTCGATTTATGAGCAGCAGGGCAGATACCGCAAGGCCAGAGCCACACTGGATGAGGCAATAGAGATTATGCAGCAGGGGATTGATGATGAACAAGCTATGGCCTCGTTCTATGTGGATATGGCCAGACTAATGGCGGCACAGGGCAACTTCGAGCAGGCCGAGGATTATTACATGCAGGTGCGGGAATTAATCGAAAATAGTTACGGGACCGACCATCTGTACACGGCAGGAGTGTACAGCAGTATTGCGGAATTATACACATTCCAGGGAAGATACGCCGAAGCTGAAGAGCTGGCCAAGAAAGCACTTGCAATAAAAGAAAAAGTGTTCGGCCCGGACCATCATCTTTTAATAACAACCTGGCTGACAATGGCAAAAATATGTCAAGCCAATAAAGACTTTGAAAAAACAGAGACGATTCTTAATAAAGCTTTGAATGTAGCTAAAGACCAGCGAGGAGATGAACATCC
>CAZUTR010000208.1:0-5018 GCA_964623545.1 uncultured Pirellulales bacterium
GGCGGCATGACCATGTATTAAACTGGCGATAGTCTGAGAGCTGGCGCAAACCATTCGGGAGTCACAGGAACCGCCATTTTAAAGCAGGGTCATCCTTATTTCTGGACTCTGGCTAATTCAATAGAAGCCATTGTGGAATTGGCGTCTCTATCTGTTTTTAACTTTCCTATTTAGGGTAGCTATAGAAGCCCTTACCGGACTTGCGGCCGAACCAGCCCAGGGCCACCATACGCTTCATTAGAGGTGGTGGGGCGTATTGCTTATCCTTTAGCTCATTATAGAGAGCCTCGGCGGCGCGGCATACGGTATCGATGCCGATGAGGTCCAGGATTTCCAGAGGACCCATGGGGTGGCCTGCCCCCAGGCGGAAGACGGTGTCGATGTCCTCCGGCGTGGCGATGTCCTCCTGGACCAGGCGGACGGCATTTAGCAGGAAGGATGTGGATATACGGTTGGAGATAAAACCCGGCAGGTCTTTGGTAATGACCACGGTCTTGCCGATTGATTCGCTGAAGCTCGTGGCGGTGGCGATGGTAGTATCGCTCGTAACGATGGTTTTAACCATTTCCACTATCTTCATAACCGGGACGGGATTGGAGAAATGCATACCGAGCACCTGGTCGGGTCTGGCGGTAGCTGCCGCCATATCGGTAACGGAGAGCAATGAGGTATTCGAGGCCAGGATAGCGTGTTTGGGGCAGGCTTTATCGAGCTGGGCGAAGATAGCCTTCTTGATATCGATATCCTCGGTAGCCGCTTCGATGACGAAGTCGCAATTGGAGAAGTCCTTGATATCAGTGGTGCCTTTAATGCGTGCCAGGGTAGCCTCCTTGTCCTGTGCTGATATTCTGCCCTTGTCCACGCTCCTGCTCAGTATGGCATCGATAGACTTCAGCCCCTTGTTCAGCACTTCGTCGCTGGTTTCGGACACGATTACGTTATACCCTGACTGGGCGCAGACCTGAGCTATGCCTGAGCCCATGATGCCGCAGCCGACCACGCCTACGTTTTTAATTTCCATATGGGTTTTATCTCCTTTACTCCGGATTTATTGGTGATAAAATGTAACCTATCTTTTCAATATAGTCACCGCGCAGGCGGCATTATCGTCGATTACCCAGCCCCCCGCATTTTCGGTGAGGCCCACTTTGGGATTATGCACCTGTCTGTCACCGGCTTCGCCCCTGAGCTGCCAGACTATCTCGGCGACCTGAGCCAGGCCGGTAGCGGCGACGGGGTGGCCCTTGGCTGCCAGGCCTCCGCTGGGATTAACCGGGATGGTGCCGGTAATCTCGGTTTTTCCCTCATCGATCATATGGCCGGCCTCACCTTCCCGGCAGAGTCCGAGTTCCTCATAGAGCATAAGCTCGGCTGGAGCCATGCCGTCATGCACCTCGACCACATTCAGGTCCTGCGGGCCGATTCCTGCCTTTTGGTAGGCGAGTTCGGCGGCTCGGGACTCGATGGGCTTATGCGGCTGGTCTGGGAAGGTAACGGTCCCCGAGACCAGTTCACATGCCGCCACCTTGATAGGGGGTTTGGAGGTATATTTAGCTGCCAGCTCTCGGCTGCATATTATGGCGGCGGCGGCGCCGTCGCCCATGGTAGAGCACATATATAAGGTAAGTGGATAGGCGATAACGCGTGAATTCAGGATGTCCTCCATGGAGAGGGGTTTTCTGAACTGAGCGTTGGGATTAAGCGAGCCGTTTTTGGAGTTTTTAACGACCACCTTGGCGAAGTGCTCCTGGGTTATTGAGTACTGCTCCATCCATTTTTTCAGGTTCATGGAGTACAGGGCGGGGAACATGAAGCCGAACTTGGCGTAGGGTGTACCGGAAGCCATGGCCTCGGCTGATTTTGCGGAATCGCCGCAGAAGAGTTTTTCGACGCCGAGGGCCAGGGCGACGTCATGATTACCTGAGGCGACTTCCAGGCAGGCGTTTCTTAGAGCCGTTGAGCCGCTGCTGCAGGCGTTCTCGACATTTATTACCGGAATTCCGAAGAAGCCGGCGGCGCCCAGCACATGCTGGCCGATGGTTCCTTTCAGTTCGGTTAGCTGGTAAGCCAGCGAATTGGCGACATAAGCAATCTGGATGTCCTTTGGGGGTACGTTAGCGTCATCAATAGCGTTCCAGACGGCTTCTCTCCCCAGGTCACCCAGGCTTCTCTCCAGGAATTTCCCGAAGCGGGTCATTCCTACCCCGATTATAACTACGTCTCTCATATTTTTCCTTCCTAGTTTAACTCTTTACCGGTCTGAACTGGTAACTCATGATATCATTACCGTCGGCATCCGTTCTCACCTTGCCTATTACCAGTTCCACATCCATGCCGTTCTTGATTGCTTCGTCAGACGGCCCGGTTCCGGTTATCAGGGACCAGATTCTGGCGCCCTCCTCCAGGTTAATATAGCCCTGAATAGAGGGGGCTTGAAAGCCGGGTAAAGCTGCGAAGCAGGTACTGAACATGTCTATCTTGCCCTTGCCGCTGAGGTGTACCTCTGCCATGGTGTCTTTCTGGACGCAGCGGGGGCAGACCGTGAGCTTGGGGAAGCTGACATAACCGCATACAGTGCATTTGGAACCGATGAGATAAGGTTTCTCTTCAGGGGACTGTGGTTGATAGAATAAGCCTTCCTGTACTGGGATTTGCTTCTTTGCAGTTACTGGTTCATTATTTGGCTGCTCTGCCATGAATCTCTCTCTCCTTTTCCAGGCCGGGTTCTACTGCTCCCGGGTTTGCTGAATAATGTATTAAGATGTCCTGGTACTTTATTGGCCTCCTTTCTTATTCACCTTGGCCGATAACGCCTTCCGTCAGTAATTTCTGAATTTCCTCTTGTCTGTATCCAAGTTCCGCTAAAATCTCGCTGGTGCTCTCTCCCGGCTTTACTCCCAGATTCCTTATTCTCCCTGGTGTCTCGGAGAGCTTAATTGATATACCGGCTTGCCGGATGATGCCCACCCCGGGATGATCCAAGTCCATGATCATCTGGCGATGTCTTAGCTGTGGGTCTTCGGCAAGCTCATTGAGAGCGTAGACCTTACTCACCGGGACATCGGCCTTGGATAAAATATCAAACCATTCGTCCCTGCTCCGGGTGAGAAACTTTTGTTTTAAGTAAGCCATTATCTCGTCAGCTTTCTTACTGTCTGTCTGGTAGGGAATAAATTCTTCACAACCCAGGGCCCGGCACAGGTTAGCGAAGAACCACGGCTCAGAGCAGGCAATGGAGATGAATTTCCCGTCGCTTGTTTCGTAATGATTGTAGTAATATGCCGCTCCGCAGCTTACTCTTTCTTCAGGCTCCAGCAGTGTGCCGAGTTGGAAGTAACGGCTGAGATACATGCAAAGCATACTGACGGCACCATCGGTCATGGCAATATCAACAAACTGCCCCTTCCCTGTCCTCTCCCGGGCAGCCAGCGCCGCCAGCATGCCTATGGCGGCTTGCATCCCGCCCGCAGCCATGTCACCGATGAAGTTTCCCGGTACCAGTGGATGATTTCCGGGGAGGCTCATGGCACCCACGGCGCCGGCGTGGGCGATATAGTTGATGTCATGGCCTGGCAAATCGCAATAAGGTCCGTCCTGACCATAGCCAGTTATGGCACAGTATATCAGCCGTTGGTTAATCTTTCTAAGGGTTGAGTAATCTATGCCCAGGCGCTTGGTTACTCCGGGGCGGAACCCTTCAACAATGATATCGGTCTTTTCGGTCAGTTGGTAGAAGATATTTCGTCCCTTGGCGTCCTTGAGGTTAAGCTGTATGCTCCTCTTGTTACGATTTAACGGGTTATATGGTGAATCGGGGGAAGCAAACTCACTGGGAAGCGGAATATTATCCATTCCCTTCATTTGTTCAGCACGGCGACCGGTAAGTGGATTAATCTCTTCAACCTTGATAATATCAGCCCCGAGGTCGCCCAGAATCATAGTACCGTAGGGTCCCGGAGCATAGCGGGAGAGGTCCAGGATTTTTAAACCTTCCAGTGCTTGTGACAATTGAATTCCCTCAGTTTGCCATAATATCTTGCTATTGTGGCAGTATTTACGGGATTATTATATTCTCATGGTCGATTGGCCTTGAAAATAGCGAAGTAAGAAGAATGCCTTGCGTTTTTCTCTTTTACCTTTCCGTTACTTATCTGCCCTTGAATACCGGTTTTCTTTTTTCGATGAAAGCCCTCATCCCTTCCTCTTTGTCCTCTGAGGTACTGTCAATCAGTGAATACATGATAGCCAGTTCAAGGCGGGTATCGGCATCGAGCATTGATACCCGGTTGATGAACCACTTTGAGAGTCTGATAGCCACGGGACTCTTGCTGGCCAGTTCGGCTGCCATATCAGCGACGGCGCTTTCCAGTTTATCGGCGGGTACGGCCAGATTCACCAGTCCCAGTTGTTCTGCTTCCTTACCGGAGAGGCGTTTGCCCGTGAGGACAATTTCTTTGGCTTTGCGCATGCCGACCAGTAAAGCCAGGCGGTAGACGCAGCCCCCGCCGCCGAATAAGCCGAAATTGATATGCTGGTCACCGATCTTGGCATCTTCGGTGGCGATTACCAGGTCTGTGGCCAGCATCATTTCGAAGCCGCCGGCCAGGCAGTATCCCTGCACGGCGGCTATTACCGGCTTGCTCAGGCCCTCCATTTTTTCCAGCGCCATTTTGTTGCCCAGTCGGAATAAGTCCTGCTGGTCCTGGAGGGTTTTCAGTTCCTCGGAGGCGAATTTCAGGTCTACTCCGGCGCAGAAAGATTTTCCGCTTCCCGTTAGTACCACGACACTGACGCTGCTGTCCTGCTCGGCATCATCAAGTGCCTGTCCTATTTCCAGGAACATGGTTCGCGTAATGGCGTTCATGGCGTCGGGCCGGTTCAGCGTGATTTTTGCCACGCCGTTTTTCCTTTCATAGATAATAGTTTCGTAACTCAATATCTTCTCCTGCGGGCTGATTTGGCTTACTCGACTTGCGGTGCTTTTGCAGTCAGGCGTGCGTCATCAACATTTATGACGT
>CAZUTR010000209.1:0-5002 GCA_964623545.1 uncultured Pirellulales bacterium
GTGGTAATGTCTGGATTAAAGAATCGGTGCCGCCGGGTGTTTCTGTATCCACGGCACACCCGGACCTTGTTTATAAAAAACATAAAAAAACTTAAAGTTTAGCCGTCGCCGGCACGGCGACGTTAGAAATCGTTATTTGAGAGATTTACTTTGAACACAAAACTGCTTGAGAAAATCGTACAGCTAAAGACCCGGCATAATGCGGTTATTCTTGCGCACAACTATCAGCCGGCCGACATACAGGACCTGGCCGATTTCACAGGCGATTCTCTTGGACTGAGTATAAAGGCCTCCCAGACAGATGCCGATGTGATTGTTTTTTGTGGCGTTCAGTTTATGGCTGAGACTGCTGCCATTCTTTCTCCTCAAAAAACCGTTCTTTTACCTGACAAAGACGCCGGATGCCCACTCGCTGATATGCTAACCGCAGAACAACTACGCGACTTGAAGCGAATGCAACCCGATGCAATCGTTGTCTGTTATGTAAACAGCACTGCAGAAGTAAAAGCCGAAAGTGATTACTGTTGCACAAGTGCCAATGCTGTCGAAGTAGTAGAGTCTTTACCTAAAGACAAAGAGATAATATTTGTTCCGGACCGCAATCTTGGCCAATTCGTCGCCGAAAAGACCGGCAGAGACCTTATACTCTGGCCCGGTTATTGCCCGACACATATTTGGATAACCGAAGATGATATAAAAAAGGCAAAAGCAAATTACCCCGATGCGATTGTAATGGCGCATCCCGAGTGCACTGACCTGGTCAGAGCGCTGTCCGACCAGATACTAAGCACCAGCCAGATGCTAAAATTCGTTGCACAAAGCCCTGAAAAAGAATATATCATCGCAACCGAGAATGGAATGCTCCACGCCTTGAAGAAGCAAAATCCTGATGCCCGGTTTCACCCCGCAAGTGACAGGGCGATTTGTCCAAATATGAAGCTGATTACTTTGGAAAAAATTGTCTGGTCTTTGGAAGATATGAAATACAAAGTCCAGGTGCCGGAGGAGATAGCAGATAAGGCCAAAAAGGCGCTCGATAGAATGGTCGAAATTTTACCGGCTAAATAAACTTATGTTTTGTTACTGCTCAATATTTAGCTCTGGGGGATTGTTTAGCCGTCGCCGGAACGGCGACGATATATTTAGCCCCCAGTTTTACTGGGGGTTTACTGTGGGTCGGTTGGCCCAGCGGTTGATAAACTATATAAGGCTCTGAAAATATGAACAAAGACGTGAAATATCATTTGGCAACTCTTGCCTTGCATGCCGGTCAGCTCCCCGATTCCGATACACTTAGCCGAGCTGTCCCAATTCATCAGACAACAAGTTATCTTTTTAAGGACAGCCGGCACGCCGCAAATCTTTTCGCGTTGAAAGAGTTCGGCAACATTTATACTCGCCTGATGAATCCCACGACGGATGTGCTGGAAAAACGGCTCGCCGCTCTGGAAGGCTGCGTTGCTGCCTTGGCTTTCAGTTCCGGAATGGCGGCAATCACAAACGCGATTCTAAATATTTGCAGAGCTGGCCAGCATATTGTCTCTTCGAACTCACTTTACGGTGGAACGGTGACACTGTTTAGTCAGACATTTGCAAAACTTGGTATCGAAGTGACTTTTGTTGACCCCAAACAGCCGGAAAATTTCGCTAAGGCAATAAAGAATAATACCCGCTTGTTCTACATTGAGACGATTGGCAATCCGAAGAATGATATTCTCCAATACGAAAAAATCGCGGAAATCGCCCACGAAAATGGGATGCCTGTTATCTGTGACAACACCGTTGCTACCCCGATTTTATTCGGGCCCGTTGATTACGGAATCGACATCATCGTTCATAGCTGCACAAAATTCATCGGCGGCCATGGCACGAGCATTGGCGGGGCCATCGTTGATTCCGGAAAATTCGACTGGACCAACGGCAGATACCCTGAGCTCACCGAACCAGACCCCAGCTATCATGGTGTAAAATACGTTGAGTCCTTTGGCGAGTTAGCTTACATCATAAAAGCCCGGACGCAATTCCTCCGCGATATGGGTAGCTGTATGTCACCATTCAACGCCTTTTTGTTCCTGCAGGGACTTGAAACTCTCCATCTGCGTATGCCTCGACATAGTGAAAACGCCCTCGCTCTTGCCCACTGGCTCGAAAAGCACGATGCTGTCGCATGGGTCAATTATCCCGGCCTGAAATCACATCAGGATTATAAGTTGGCTAAAAGATACCTGCCGAATGGTTGTGGAGCGATTCTGGGTTTTGGCATCAAGAGTGGCAAACAGGCGGGCGTTAAGTTTATAGAAAGTGTTAAGCTGGCCAGCCACCTGGCAAATATCGGTGATAGTAAAACCCTCGTCATTCACCCTGCCAGTACGACGCATCAGCAGTTAACCGAGGCCGAACAGCTTGCAGCCGGAGTAACAGATGATTATATTCGTGTTTCGGTTGGAACCGAACACATTGACGATATAATAGCCGATTTCAACCAGGCTTTGAGAATTAGTTCAATTGTTTAGCCGTCGCCGGAAAGGCGACGATATATTTAGCCCCACGTTTCACGTGGGGTTTATTTAACTAAGGACTTAAAACTATCTATGTGGGAATACACGGAAAAGGTCAAAGACCACTTCTTCAATCCGCGAAATGTCGGTGAAATTGAAAATCCCGATGGTGTAGGTGAGGTCGGCTCATTGGCGTGCGGAGATGCACTAAAGCTTACATTCAAGCTCGACGAGAAAGGCAAAATTGCAGATGCGAAGTTCAAGACCTTCGGCTGTGCCAGCGCTATCGCTACATCCTCCGTGCTGACTGAAATCATAAAGGGTATGACCATTGACGAGGCCTCCAAGGTAACCAACAAAGACATTGCCGATTATCTCGGCGGATTGCCCGAGCAGAAAATGCACTGCTCCGTTATGGGTAGAGAAGCCCTCGAGGCTGCTATTGAAAATTATCGTTCCGGCGGCACGAAGAAGCACGAGCTACAAGGCAAGGTCGTGTGCACCTGTTTCGGCGTAACGGAAAATGAGATTGAACGGGTCATTAAAGATAACAACCTGACAACGGTCGAGGAAGTGACAAATTACTGTAAGGCCGGCGGCGGCTGCGGCGGTTGCAAAGGTGAAATCGAAAAAATAATCGAACGATTGCAGGGTGACAAAGCCGGGCAGGTTATCGCCAAACCGCCTCCAATAGCTCGCAGGCAGACCAATATCCAGAGAATCCAGTTAATTCAGCAGACTATAAACGAACAAATCAGGCCCGCTCTGCGTGCCCACGGCGGAAATATCGAACTCATCGATGTCGATGGAAGTAAAGTCATTGTCGCTTTTAGGGGAATGTGCGCCCAATGCCGTCTGACGGAATTTACTATGAAAGATGTGGTTGAGGCAAAGCTCAGAGAATTTGTCTCTGATGATATTGTCGTGGAAGAGGACAAAGAATCCGCAAACCAGCCCCACAACCATAGGGAATGAGTTTAGCCCCCAACTTTATGTTGGGGGTTGTTTAGCCGTCGCCGGAACGCTTGGCCTGAGCTTGCCGAAGTGGCGACATTGTCATTCCCGCGAAAGCGGGAATCCAGTTGTATTTAGCCTGCGGTTTTAACGCAGGTTCGTACATTGTTAAATAATACAGGATTGGACATTATGGAAACCGTATATTTCGACAATAACGCCACCACCAGAGTCGCCGACGAAGTGTTCGAAGAAATCAAACCCTATTTCTGCGAGCTTTACGGCAACCCGTCGAGTATGCACACCTTTGGCGGCCAGGTCGGCATAAAAATGCGCGAGGCCCGCGGGAAAGTCGCCGCTTTGCTTGGCTGCGACCCTTCCGAAATTATATTTACCGGCTGCGGCACCGAAAGTGACAACACCGCAATCAATGGTACGCTCGCAGCTTATCCGGACAAACGAAAGGTCATTACCTCACGCGTCGAGCATCCCGCTGTCCTGCAGGTCTGCCGAGAGCTGGAACACAAAGGTTATACCGTAGTGGAAATCGGCGTGGACAAAAAAGGCCGTCTCGACCTCACCGAATTGGAAGAACAAATCGATGAAGATACTGCGCTTGTTACGATAATGTACTCCAACAACGAGACCGGCGTAATCTTTCCGATTGACAAAATTGCCGAGCTTACCGAGGATAAAGGCGTTGTCTTTCACACCGACGCTGTACAGACCGTCGGCAAAATCCCACTGAATCTATCGAGAAGTAATATTGATTTACTTAGTATATCAGGCCACAAGCTTCACGCACCCAAGGGCATTGGTGTTTTATATGTAAGAAAAGGAACTCGCCTGTCACCGTATATGGTAGGTGGTCATCAGGAAGGCGGCAAACGTGCCGGCACCGAAAACGTACCCGGCATAATCGGACTCGGAAAGGCCTGCGAGCTCGCCGCTGAAAATATCGAGGCCGAAAACAACAAGGTAAGAAAATTGCGTGACAAACTTGAAAACGCCATCTTGCAGCGCTGCCCCGACTCTATGCTAAATGGCGACAAGGAAAATCGCCTGCCCAACACCTCTAATATCAGTTTCGAATATGTTGAGGGCGAAGCAATTCTGCTTATGCTCGACAAATTCGGCATCTGTGCCTCCAGCGGCTCCGCCTGCACCTCCGGCTCACTCGAGCCAAGCCACGTCCTCCGCGCGATGGGCGTCCCCTTCACCGCCGCTCACGGCTCGATTCGTTTCAGCCTAAGCCGTTACAACACCGAGCAGGAGGTTGATTACACAATCGAAAAAATCCCCGACATCATAAACCGCCTCCGCGAACTCTCCCCCTTCGTAACTAAAAAGTAAATAGTATCCTGTTAAAGATTGTCATTCCTGTGCAAGATTGTCACCCCTTCGAAAGCAAGAGCAGGAATCCAAATAATATTTAGCCCCCAAATTTATTTGGGGGTTTATTAGCCCTCGGCAGTGCCGAGGGTTGTTTAGCTAAGATTGCCGAAGGAGGGAGTCGAACCCTCACCCTGTTGCCAGGACGGGATTTTGAA
>CAZUTR010000210.1:0-4992 GCA_964623545.1 uncultured Pirellulales bacterium
GACCTCCGGGTTATGGGCCCGACGAGCTACCAGACTGCTCTACCCCGCGATCATATATTCGTTCTGCGTATATCGTATTGCGAATTTCGTTTTTTAATAATAAATAAAATACTATATAAGGCCATGCTTATCAAGCAAATTGCATCAACTTATAATTGCTCACGTATTTTTTCGGCAATTTGCTCCGCTTTGCCCTCTTGATATTGTCCTGCGGGCCAGCGTCTGAACAACCCATCACCATCGTTGCGAGGGATTATATGAAAGTGCAAATGATTAACGAGCTGGCCGGCTGCTCTGCCATTATTACATAGTACATTATAGCCGTCGGAATTAACCGCCTCAGTAATGGCTTTGGCGATTTTACCGAGACAGAAACCAACCTGACCTAAAATCTCAGAAGGACAGTCATGCAATCTTTCAAAGTGCTGCTTAGGAATCACCAAAGTGTGCCCTTCGCTCAGAGGGCCGATATCAAGAAAGGCGAGAACTGTCTCGTCTTCATAAATCTTTGTAACAGGAATCCGGCCCAATACCATTTTACAAAAAATACAATCATCCCTGTTCATTCCGCCTGTATCCTCCCAAAATAAAGATTACTGTTCGCCCGTTGTATCTGTCTTAGCATTGCTTTCTGTCGTCTTTTTTGTTTTTTTACGGGAACGTTTTGTAGCAGCGGTTTTGTGCTCACTCCCCATGCTTTCATCCTTGCCAATAAGCTGCAATAGAACCAATTGTCCGTTGTCCCCCAGTCTTCTTAATGACACAGGTATTATCCTTGTATATCCACCCGATCTGTCCAAGTATCGAGGGCCAAGTTCGCTGAATAGTTTTCCGATTACTGTATTCTTCTTGACCAGCGTGCCATCTTCATCAGTTACGATGTCGCGGTTGCCAAGTAAAGCGATGGCCCGGCGTCTGGCTGATAATGTACCTTTCTTAGCCAGCGTAATGAGCTTTTCGGCAAAGGCCTTGACATCTTTGGCCTTTTCCATCGTCGTCGAAATGGTTTCGTGTTCAAAAAGTGAAGCAACCATATTTCGACGCATAGCCAGCCGATGCTCACTATCCCGGCTTAATCGACGACCTGCTACCCTATGGCGCATATTCAGGATTCCTCATAACCACACTGAAGTCTAAAAACTTATTAAATTCCTTCTATATCTGTCGTACCTAAAGATAAACCCATATCAGCAAGCTTTTTTTTGATTTCTTTCAAGGAGGTTTTACCGAAGCTACGAATTTTTAGCAAATCAGGTTCTGTCATTTTCACCAACTGGCCGACTGTTTCCACCTTCGCTGACTCGAGACAATTACTGGCTCTCACCGACAGCTCCAATTCCTGAATGGGGGTGTTCAATTTACTAACTATTTCTTCATCTACCGCTTTTTCTTCGACTCGCTCCTCGACAATCTGCTCGGTGACAGTTTGCTCACCGATGTCGAAATACTGTACGAACGGATTGACGTGCTTGCGGAGTATCTTTGCGGCTTCCACCAACGCCATTTCAGGGCCAACCGTTCCATTAGTCCATATCTCCAGAATGAGCTTATCATAGTTGGTCTTCTGGCCCACACGCGTATCTTCAGTTGTATAACGAACCCTGGTAACCGGTGAATAGACAGCGTCCAGCAGTATATTTCCGATTTCCTGGTCGAATCTGTCTGCAGCAGCGATTCTCTCTGCAGCCGGTACATAACCACGGCCTTTTTCGACAACCATTTCCATCTCAAAACTCACATCTTGAGTCAGAGTTGCCAAGACCTTGTCCTTGTCAACTATCTCGATAGCCGGGTCAGCAATTATATCAGCTGCTGTCACAACACCTGCCTTGTTTGCTGAAACCTTCATCGTCTTTGGCTCCTCACTCTGCAGTCGGATGATAAGATTTTTGACATTCAAAATGATTTCTGTGACATCTTCCATTATGCCGTCTATAGAACTAAATTCATGATTGACGTTCGCTATCTTGATGGATGTAACGGCACTGCCTTCCAGCGAAGAAAGTAACACACGTCTCAGACTGTTACCTATAGTAGTACCAAAACCGCGTTCGAATGGTTCGATATAGAATCTGCCATATCTATCATTCGATATCGTTTCGTCCTTCTCTACGCGTGTCGGCAACTCCAAACCACGCCATGTAACTCTCATACAGGCCTCCTAAAAATTAAACACTATTGGCCTAAAACTAAAAATCATAATAATCTAAAAAATTTACTTTTACTTTCCTAATACTATCTCGAGCAGAACTCTACTACCAATTGTTCTTCAACCGGAATTTGAACATCGTCTCTGGTAGGCATTGCTATAACTGTAGCCCCAGGCTTCTGACGGTCCAGTTGCAGCCAGCTTTGTGTTACATAGTTGGGATTGCTTTCGAGTTGCTGCTTTACTTTCTTTGTACTTTTCTCACTGCCTTTTACTGTTATTCTGTCATTGATTTTTACGGTATAATCGCTGATGTCAACCTTCCGGTCGTTAACGTAAATGTGCCCGTGAGTAATTAACTGTCTCGCCGCCTTACGCGACGGAGCGAAATTCAACTTATATACCACGTTGTCCAAACGCCTTTCAAGCAATTGTAGCAAGGTCTCGCCGGTATTTCCTTTCATCCGCTCAGCTTTGTGAAAATATCTCATAAACTGTCGGTCGAGAATGCCATAATATCTCTTCACCTTTTGCTTCTCACGCAGCCGAACTCCATATTCACTATTTCTGCCCCTGCGCCAACCGTGCATACCAGGTGCTAAATTGCGCTGTTTTTTCTCTATTGGACATTTAGCTGTCTCACACCTGATGCCCTTAAGCATCAGTTTCACTCCTTCACGACGGCACTGCTTACAGGATGAATCTAAGTAACGTCCCATTTGATTTATTTCATCTCCAAAAAATTATTTGGACTATACCTTAATGTCTTTTCCTAAACCCGTCTTCTTTTCGGCGGTCGACAGCCATTGTGTGGAAGAGGCGTAACATCTTCTATCGAAGCAATACGCAATCCTGCAATCTGCAGAGCAGAGATCGCGGATTCTCGTCCTGGGCCGGGACCTTTGACCTTAATTTCTATCTCACGTACACCATTACGCATAGCAGCATTCGCACAACGTTGAGCAGCCTGTTGAGCAGCAAAAGGCGTACTCTTACGAGAGCCCTTGAACCCGACACAACCAGATGAGCTTGAGCAAATTGTGTCGCCATCCGGGTCCGTAATCGTTATCAATGTATTATTAAATGTTGCTTTTATATAGGCAATGGCTTTGACTATATTTTTCCTAACTTTTCGTTTGGTGCTTTTTGCCACTTAGAAAGTCCTTAAAACAAGATAATAACTTATACCAAAAACAAATTTACTTTTAGCGTTTTTCCTTCACACCTTTTTTGCCTGCTACTGTTTTTCTTGGACCTTTACGGGTTCGAGCATTGCTTTGAGTACACTGACCGCGAACAGGCAGTCCCTTTCTATGTCGGATGCCTCTGTAACAGGTTATATCGCGCAGTCGAGCAATGTTCTGAGAGACCTGTCTGCGAAGCTGACCCCCGACGATGTAATTACGGTCAATAATCTGGGTGATTCGGCTTAGCTCATCCTCAGTCAATTTACCGGCCTTTACATTTTCTTCAATCTTGGCCTCCTTCAGAATCTGTCCAGATGTATATTTTCCTATGCCAAAAATATAGGTCAGCGAAATCCATATGGATTTGTCATTCGGAATATCAACACCAGTTATTCGCGGCATACTAACTCCTTCTTAGGCCTCAAAAAACGCATATTGTATCTCGCTCTACGTTCTGCATTTAACACTCGAAAATTAACCCTGACGTTGTTTGTGTCGCGGATTTGTACAAATCACGCGCACGACGCCTTTGCGACGAACAATCTTGCAGTTCTCACATATTCGTTTTACAGAGCTTCTAACCTTCATTTTTTAAACTGCTTTCATATTTACAATGCGCTAAGTATACGCATAACCAATTTATTAATGTCGCAGCACTATTCGTCCTCTGTTTAAGTCATACGGCGACATTTCTATTGTAACAGTATCTCCCGGCAGGATCCGAATAAAATGCATTCGCATTTTGCCCGAAACATGTGCCAGAATCTCATGTCCAGTTTCCAATTCTACTTTAAACATAGCATTCGGCAAAGCACTTACCACCTTAGCCTGCACTCTTATTGCATCTTTCTTTGCCATAACGCTTTCCAAAGCTGTAATATCAAAACTTCCAATTTAAGGTTCCGCAATTTCCTGCTTTCGTTTTTTTTCTCATACTACTTTGCAGTTAGTACTTCACAACCATTGTTTGTTATTGCAATCGTATGCTCAAAATGAGCTGAGCACCTTCCATCTTTTGTTACGACTGTCCAGTCATCCTTCAAAGTTCGGACAGCACTTGTACCGGCATTAATCATCGGTTCAACCGCTAAAACCATTCCTTCGGTCAGCACAATGTCATTTGTAAGCAGCTCATCACTGACAAAGTTAGGCACTCTCGGCTCTTCGTGCATTTTCCTGCCAATGCCGTGTCCGACGAAATCCTTCACAACCGAAAAGCCCGCCGACTCAGCATAGTTCTGCATTTCTCCGGCTATCCGGCTCCACTTAACAGCCGGTGCCGCCGCCGCCAATGCTATACCGAGAACGCGTTTAGTCACATCTATAAGTTTGCGCTTGTCCTCTGAGATATTACCAATACCAAACGTAATGGCAGCATCTCCACAATAACCGTCAAGCTGAACTCCAAAATCAATGCTCAGGATATCTCCTTCGTTGAGCTTTACCTGCTGCGAAGGAATTCCATGCACGACCTGTCTGTTTATCGAGGTACACACCACCCCAGGGAACGGTCTTTGAGCGTAGGGGTTGCGTACACCCTTAAACAGTGGCTTTGCTCCGGCATTGGCAGCCATTTGCGAAGCTATTTCATCCATCTCGCCTGTACTTACTCCCGGCCTCGCAATCTCTTGTAATTTTGAAAGAACGTCGGCTACA
>CAZUTR010000211.1:0-4989 GCA_964623545.1 uncultured Pirellulales bacterium
TAGCTAAAAACCGTTTGCTTTCAGCCTTGATAATGTAACTTGGTGCACGTTCCAACCAAACACACGCCCGTGGACACCAAACACCATACAAATACTGAACGTCTTCAATATGGCATACCGTTCTCATAAACAGAAAATAGTCGGCCTCTAAGAATTCTTTATGTGATAATAGTTGCGATAACTCGCTATTGGTAAATCTTTCCTTTATAATATCTCCCATTAGACTAATTCGATTTTTCTCTAGCCGTCTATTTCGCAATTCGTCCAAAGAGCGCACATATGCGCTAATGCGTTCAAAAGAAACATAGCCACCATCGCGTTCTTTCTCAATAAAAAGGTCTTCAGCCAAGATATTCCCGAGCATATCCCAGCGATTGTTTCGTAGTAAAGATGCAATAAGCGAGACGAACATTTCATATACAAGAAACTTGAACCCATCAAAATCAGTTCTGCGGTAACTACCTGAGAAGCCATCAGGAGCGCCATACGTCTTTAAGGCCTTTCCAAAGAAGCCATACAGGGCTTGAACGCCATCAGCATTCCCATATTTGCTTGCAAGAAGGGCTGCCTCAATAAAACGATAGGTTATGTTTACACCCTTTTCTATCTGATCAACTATCGCATCATCATATTCTTCAAATTTAGAAAAATCTGGTTTGGTTTTTTCTAAATCACTTAGCAGGCCATCAAGGTATTCCGAATATATGACTCCCAAAGGTTGTCCGGCATCAGGGATAGCTTGTTTTAAATCAGGAATACTTGGGCCCTTCCCAACCTCGGGAGCAATGGATTTAATTCTTTCTAACATCTTAAGATAGTCTTCAATAAACTGACTTGCTCCCTCACAGCGAATATATGAATAATCACTTTTTTCGAGAATATTTTTGATCGTGCCTTCAGGTTGCTTAAGGTTTACCCAGAAAATAGGGTAACGATTAAAACTGCGCTTTTCAAAAATCCTCTGTATCCCACAGTCTTGTCCAGCATAGCCAAGTATAATTACGCCGTGGTCACTCAGTATCCTTATGAGTTCCTCTTCCATAGGAGGAGATAATTTTTGCAAATCCTTTGGCGTGTTTTTAAGTGCACCTTTTCCAAGAGTCCCATGTGGTTTATAGATACGAACTGCTTTGCAGTGAATAAGTGGCTCCGAATGGCCCAAGTCTTCATCTGTTGAAATTACCTGTACATCCAATCCTTTTTTCTCAAGAGCTTTTTCAATAAAATGGTCAAAGTTCGTTGTTATGATTGCCCTGATAATCCCACGACGCGCTAATTCGGCAATTCCATGGTGAGCTTGACCTATCTCATAGTCCGTAAGATATTCTTTAAGAAAATTCTGTTGGTCTGGATAATTCGGGTAGATGTGACTTATCAGCTCAGCGTACTCTAGTTGCGCATACCGGCTTTGTGTAAACCACTCTTCGAGATTAATATTCTCGTCTACAACATCGTTCTCAGCGGCATATATTAGACCTGCCGTTTTTAACATTAAGTCCCAAGCGGTTGCTACTCCAGCATCTTTTGATACCCCCGCACCAGCAAACAGGATATATTTTTTCTCGCCTGGTAGTGCACTGGCTGCCAATTGTACAAGTGGATTCATCTTCGTTTCTTCTCCTGTTCTCTTTTTTTCGGGTCAAAGGTGTGATTCCCGGCCTTTTTAGTAAATTAACTATAAATCCTCCCGCACTAACTGTCAATTTACAAAAAACAAACGATAACTCTCTCGCCCCCGCTTCTTTCATTTTTGCCCATCTAAAGTGTTCTGGCGAGGCAACAAAACCGCCATCACCGTATTACTCGGCTCGCCTTCGCTGGCTTTATAATACCTCAACTGGCGAAATTTTACCCTGAGCAAACGCAGTGCGTCGAAGGGCTTCGAGAAAGCATCTTTCGCTAAGTCATTCATTATACCAAAAAACCAACTTAATGTTAAATAAAATACACCCCATCACCACTTTCGTTTTGGTCATTTCCTAATTTGTATTTCGGATTTGTTTAGAATTTAGATCTTAGAATTTAGGATTTTTAGCATCATCCATCCTCCGTCACCTATTTACATCGAGCATCCGGCATCCTGATTCCCTGATGCCGATGTAAGGATTTCATAGGACTGGGACAATAAAACACTACTACTGTTTGACGTATGTGCGTGCTATTCCGAACTTCTTGATTTTCCTGTATAAAGTCGCCTCGCTGAGTCCGAGCTGCTTCGCCGCTTCGGAGACCGAGCCGGATGTCAGTTCAAGAGCCCTGATAATCAGGTTTTGCTCCATCTGTTCAATCGATGGCAATCTTGCTGTTGACTGTTGCTCAGTCTGCTCACTGACATAAGCGATTTGCTTTAAGTTCGCTTTGGTTATCTCAGGCGGCAGCATCTCGACCGTCAGCTCGGGGCCGCTGTTTGTTATAACGATTTGGTCAATGACATGTTCAAGCTGGCGGACGTTGCCCGGCCAATCGTAGGCCTCGAGTAATTTCATAGCATCGGCTGAAACAGAAGACATATTTTTGCCGTATCTGGCTGAATCAAGGTCAAGAAAGAATCGCGTCAATAAAGCCACATCGCCCGGCCGCTTTCTTAAAGGAGCGAACTCAATAGTAACAACGCTCAAACGATAATAAAAATCTTCTCGAAGCTTACCGTTTTGTATTTGAGATGCCGGCTCCCGATTCGTTGCTGCTATAACCCGCACATCGACAGCTTTGGAGGATTTCGCACCGACACGCTGTACTACGTGGTCCTCAAGGAACCGTAACAGCTTGGCCTGAACATCATAATCCATTTCGCAGATTTCATCCAGAAACAACGTGCCTCCGTCGGCCTGCTCGCAGAACCCGATATGTTGCTCGTGCGCCCCGGTAAAAGCGCCTTTTTCGTGACCGAACAGGGCGCTCTCAATAAGCTCGTGAGGAATCGCAGGGGCGTTGACTGCGATAAAGGGGCCGTCGCTGCGTCTGCTGCATTCGTGAATTGCCCAGGCCGCAAGCTCTTTACCCGTACCGGTCCCCCCGAGGATTAGAACCGCAGCGTCGGTTGGAGCGACGGTTTCGATGAGCCGATATGCGCTTCGCATCGGCTCACTGCGGCCAATCATCCCGTGAAAATCGGCACGCCGCGTGGCGGATTGAAAGGCCTTTACCGCTAGCGAGAGACGGTTGTGCTTAATGGCCTTGTCAATCTCAATATGCAGACGGTCAAAATCCAGGGGCTTACAAACAAAATCATATGCACCATTCTTGAGACTTTTTACAGCAGTCTCAATCGTTGCGTGGGCGGTTATTACTATCACCGGAACGTTCGCAAAACGCTCCTTAAGCTGGGGCACCAGAGCCGTACCATCGGCATCGCCCAATCCAACATCAAGCAAAATTACACTCGGAACCGTTCTTTCGAGCCGGTCCCACATCTGGGCTGAACTGCCGAGGCCGCAGTGCTCATATCCCCATTGCAAAACATTATGCTCGATAAGAGAAACCAAATGAGGGTCATCATCTACTGTCATAATAAGCGGAACAAGGTCAGCCATTTTCTTCCTCCCTGGCACCATTGGTTGATTCGTGTGGATGTGAATTCCGCCTGTCGATTTCAATTTTCACCAGTTGCTTAACGTTATTTATGGCCGAAACTATTTTGTCCGGATTACGGCTTTCGGCTTCACTTTCCAGTTGGGCGGCACCCCTGGAAATCGTTTCAAGTCGATAAGTCCCGGAAGTACCCTTGATGCGATGGGCCTGGCTTCTTACTTTTGCATAGTCTCCTGTTTCAAGAATAGCCATAATCCCATCGAGTTGTCGCGGCAGGTCGGACAAGTACTTGGCTGTCAGCTTTTCCCAGCCCTGCCTGGGTGCGGAGTTAGAGTGCTGTTGTTGATTTGAAGGTGAATTTAGATGTTTACAATCGTCGCTCATTAGAAATTAAACCACAATAACCATTTTATTCAAACAACAAGTCATTGTCAAGATTATAACTGCTCACACCATCATAACGCGTCATAAACGGCATTCTGGGTTTTTTAGGAAAGCTATTCAGGTAAAAATCTAAAAATCTGTGAAAACAGAAAAACCAAGCAATTTATGAATATCACTTTCAAAAAGTTCAAAACTTCTCAATTTGCAAAATCAAATTGAGAGTTCGCACCTTGTAGTGTCTTTTACATGACCGTAACCACCTATTTTAACCTGGCACAAACTTTGCGTGAACAATTTTAGAGTCGCAACATAGCTATAAATGGAGGTGATGAAGGAGGAGGGGAGGAGGGTTGGAATGGAAGCCAAAAATTGACAAGTTATATAGAGTGATAATAGGCGAGAAAAGGAAAAAGGAGTTTTTCTCCCGTGCCGGGCTTGATGACTAAAAGCTGGGGGAAGCCGAGATCGGTTGTCAGGTCCGGCGGAAAACCAACACGGCATCGTCGTGATAATGATAATCAGTGTTAAGCCTATGTACCACCTACTCTTTCTTGGCTGGGTTTGAATTTGAGGGTAAAACCAATAACAAACCCAGCACGAAAAATAAAGGCGGCTTTTATATCGCCGCTATGATGATAATAAATGTTAGGACATGAAACCTCCTGTACTCGCTTACAGGGTTTAGAAGCCCGGTGGCAAGCTGAATGCAAAGACACGCACTGCTCTCGAGGAAGCCTGTCACTGGGGAATAGAAGAATTCGAAACATTGATTTTGCTAACTATCTATTTAAAGGGGGTGTCAAAAATGGCAGCTACAGAGCAAAGCAGCAAAGCACGAGCGGTAACATGTCTTCTGAAACGTATCAATCAAGGCGATGACCCCAAACTACTTTGTCACCAGGCCAATCAGCTTATAAAGAAAGTGGAGCCAAAGGATATCATCGCCGCCGAGCAGAACCTTATCAACGATGGGTACTCAGCAGGTACCGCCCAGCAGCTCTCAGCGATGTTTATGCTTATGGGGACACATCAGGAGCCACAGGACAAAAACTTCGACCAGTTGCCGGACAACCA
>CAZUTR010000212.1:0-4971 GCA_964623545.1 uncultured Pirellulales bacterium
AGCATAGGGGTTGCGTACACCCTTAAACAGGGTCTCTGCTCCGGCATCGGCAGCCATTTTCGAAGCCATTGAATCCAGCTCGCCTGTACTTATTCCCGGTTTCGCAATCTCTTGTAATTTTGAAAGAACATCAGCCACAACGGTTCCCGCTTTACGCATCAACTCAATTTCTCTTCGGCTGCGAAGCGTTATAGCCATTTAATTCCATATCTTACTTTTGCACCGTTGTATCATTTTCAACAGAATTCACGCTTGAACCAGAGCATCCAGACCCTCAAACAATATTACGGTTACCTCGTCAGCACCTTTATTGGAGTCAACATCACAAACACCAAGATTACTCTTATAATAATCCACAACCGGCTCTGTCTGTTTATGATAGGTTTCAAGCCGATTCTTAACAACTTCAACAGTGTCATCTGTTCTTTGGATAAGCGCCGCACCGTCGCTATCGCATTTTCCTTCCACCTTCGGCTTCATGTTTTCAACATGGTAAACCGCGCCACATTGAGGACAGCTTCTTCTGCCGGTTATTCTTCGAATCGCTATTTCTTCGTCTACAACCAGATTCAAAACGATATCGATTATGCGATTATCGCGAGCCAGGTACTTATCAAGCTCGACTGCCTGATTGACTGTCCTTGGGAAACCATCAAGCACAAAGCCGGCTTTGGGCGCTTTTTGTATCGCACCAGCCATCATCTCAACTATTATTTTATCCGGTACCAGGGCGCCTGAATCCATATAGCTCTGCGCCTTCTTGCCAAGTTCAGTACCTTCGGTCCTTTCTTGTCGTAAAATATCACCACTGGACAAGTGCAACAGTCCGTATTTGGCAACAATACGCTTACACTGCGTTCCTTTGCCGGCGCCGGGAGCACCCAGAAGAACTATTCTCATCCGTACGCTCCTTTTATTCTGCCGGTTTCACTAAAGCCATCATAGCTGTGCATCAGGAGACTGGCTTCAATTTTCTGTACCAGGTCTAACGAGACACTAACAACTATCAACAGACCCGTACCACCCAGGAATGTTGCTATTATCCAGGGAATTCCTAACAATATTGAAATTACGGACGGCACGACAGCAATTATGGCCAAGAACGACGCCCCGAAATAAGTTACTCTGGTCATCACCGTTTCCAGATAATCAGCCGTTCGACGTCCCGGCCGAAGTCCGGGGATAAAGCTGCCGGAATCACGCAGATTCTTGGCCATTTCCTTCGGCTGAAACTGAACTGTTACCCAAAAATAAGTAAATAAAAATATCAACAACATAAACAAAACATTATAGGTGTAAGCGCCCGGACTAAAGGCATTTCTCAAGTTCATAAGGAAAACCGAGTTTGCAAGAGATTTAATGTGTCCCAGTTGACTAACCAACAAAGGCAAAAAAGTCATAAAGGCCGATGCAAAAATTATCGGCATTACTCCTCCGTGATTGACACGCAGAGGCAAATAGTGTCTCTGACCGCCATAAACCTTTCGGCCTCTCATTTGCTTTGCCTGTTGAATAGGTATTCGCCGCTGTCCCTGGGTTATCAATATCGCACCGGCAACAACGAAGATGAACGCTCCCAAGAGGAATATAACCTTCGCAGGTCCTATCGTACCAGGTGCGGCAGTAACTCTTAAGTCAACGTTTTCAGCAAGGCTTCGAATCGCCCAAGGCATTCGAGAGATAATACCAGCCATAATTATCAAACTGATGCCGTTGCCTATGCCGTATTCATCTATCTGCTCACCGAGCCACATCAGGAAAATTGTACCAGCCGTCATACCTATAGTGCCTAATATCATCGCTTCAGTGCGCATACCGGCATACGCATATCTTACCATCATCACCTTCAGAATAAGCGTCGATTGAACAATACATATCAACACTGTAAGATAGCGTGTATATTCCTGTATCTTTTTGTATCCCGTTTGTCCTTCCTGACGCAATTTTTTCAAAGCAGGAACGACCTCACCAAGCAGCATAAGAATAATCGAAGCAGTAATATAAGGCATAATGCCCAAGCCGAATACTGTACATTTGTCCAGTCGCCCGCCACTGAACATTTGCATCATTTCGGCAGCCCTGCCGAGCGGACTTTCTGTATCTCGTGTGGCAACAGCGGCAGCCATCTTACTCTGATCAATACCGGGACTGGGAATGTGGAAGCCAATCCTGTATATTACCAGAAGCGCTACAGTAAACAGAATTCTGTTGCGTAAATCAGAAACTTTGAAAATATTCAATACTTTTCCGAGCATTCCAGATTTCCAGTGATTTTTAATTAAAACCTTTATTTTATCACTATTGTCGTACCACCACAAGCAAGAATCTTCTGCTCAGCTGCCTTGCTGAACTTATGAGCCGATACCTGAAGTCTTTTTGTCAGTTCGCCGTCTCCAAGGATCTTGACCTTACTTTTCAGGTTGTAAATCAGTCTGGCGTTTGACAATTCTTCCGCACCGACTACAGCACCATCTTCAAATCTTTCCAATTGTGAGACATTAACAATATCGTATCGTGTAGCAAACTTGTAATTACTAAAACCGCGTTTTGGCAAACGTCTAAATAAAGGCATTTGTCCACCTTCATAAAGGGACATTGAGCCTGCACCCGCCCTGCTACCACTGCCTTTGTGTCCCCGACCACAGGTTTTGCCGCGTCCTGTGCCGGTACCTCTGCCAACTCGCTTACGGGCTTTATGTTTACCTGCAACAGAACTTATCTTGTCGCTCGACATTCAAACATTCCAATTCAATACTGGTTTTACCATTTATTAGATACTAATTTCCACACCGCGAAGAGTTTCAGCTATTTCTTTGCTGCGTAATCTCTTTAGTCCATTCAACACAGCCTTTGCAACATTCTTAGCGCTAGCACTTCCATAAACCTTTGTCAGTACGTCCTGCACACCAGCATATTCAAGCACTGCACGAGCACTGGAGCCAGCTATAACTCCAGTACCGGGACTGGCCGGCACCAGCGTTACCTTCGTAGATTTATACTTTCCAATTATTTTGTGAGGGATTGTTCGCCCAGTTAAAGATATGTTGTTCAAAGACTTCTTTGCATCTTTAATACCCTTGTCAACCGCCAATGGTACTTCATTGGCCTTACCATAACCAAGCCCCACGGTACCAGCACGGTCCCCAACTATGACTAATGCGGCAAAACTGAACCGCCGACCTCCTTTAACTACTTTGGCACAACGGTATATTTTTACAACCGTATCCTCCAACGGCGTTTCTTCCGAGGCTGATTTGTGAGCCCCTTCAGCAAGCCGCGTTAGGGACGCAAGATTTCCCTTCGGATTCTTATTTCTTACGGTGTTGACTGGTTCTATTGCCAATTTCTTTCTCCAAACTCTTTGTCTTTTCTTTTAAAAAACAAGTCCTGCTATTCTCGCCGCTTCGGCAAGGGCCCTGACTCTACCATGATACTTATAATGGTTTCTATCAAAGCAAACACACTGAATACCAACGCCATGCGCCTGCTTCGCAATTGCCTCGCCGACCAATTCGGCTGCTTTATTATTACCACTATTGGACAATTGGTCACGCAGGTTCTTTGCTCTCGTGCTTGCGGATACTAATGTTGCCCCTGCAACATCATCTATAATCTGGGCATAAATATGTCTGTTCGAGCGAAAAACCGACAGTCGTGGTCTTTCTTGTGTTCCAAAGACCTTCTTACGCACATGGTATTTACGCCTTAATACTGCCTTTTTTAACTTGCTAATGCTCATTTCTATTCGTCATTCACTATTGATTTAAATTTTGCCCTTTTCAAAAATCCCTTATAAATTTTTTATACTGTTCCCGAGGTAAATGCTTTACCCACTTTGCGTCTAACATGTTCATCAGCATACCTGATTCCTTTTCCCTTATAGGGTTCCGGCGGCCGTATCTTTCTAATATCAGCAGCAAACTGCCCCAGAAGACATTTATCTGTTCCATAAAGCGTAAACCTTGCGGGTACATCGTTGCCCCTTGTTGCACCTGCTTCGATGTTGACCTTTATTCCCTTTGGTATCACCATAGTAATACTGTGACAAAAGCCAACCTGGAAAATCAGCTTGCTTTCCTGTTCCTTTACACTATAGCCGGTGCCGTATATTTCCATCTTCTTCTCAAAACCTTTACTGACACCGGCCACCATATTTGCAATCAAGGAGCGCATGGTACCGTGCAACTGCTTACACTGACGAACTCCAGGTTTTTCGTTTTCGACAAGCACTTGTCCGGCGGAACTATCAATCTTCACCTTTATCTGCGGTTGACAGTTCATCTCCAGATTGCCGAGCGGTCCCGCTACTTTTATGTTCGGTCCCTTCTGCTCGACCTTTACACCTTGCGGAATAATAACCGGTTTTTTCCCAATACGACTCATTAGCTCACCGTACAAAGTATTTCGCCGCCGACATAGGCCTCACGGCAACCCGTATCACTCATTACACCTTTACTAGTTGAGACAACTGCTATACCCATACCACCCAAAACATGCGGCAGGTCTTCAACAGACGAGTACACCCTTCTGCCCGGCTTACTCACTCTATTAATCTCATCAATAACAGACTGACCTTCCTGGTTATACTTCAGGAAAACCCTCAATATTCCCTGCTTGGTGTCGTCGATTCGGTCATAATCTTCGATGTAGCCTTCCTTTTTTAACACAGATGCTATGCCTTCGCATATCTTCGATGCCTTAATATTAACCTGCTTTTTATTCGACCGCACGGCGTTGCGTATTCGTGTCAGCATATCGGCTATCGGGTCACTTAAGCTCATAATTCACCTCGTATTGCGTAATGTCCGAAACATCGCGCTCGACGAATTGGGGCACCCAAATGCAAAAGAGTGCATTTGGAGTACCCCTTTACCAACTAGCTTTCTTTACTCCTGGAATCTTGCCTTCGTTAGCTAACGTTCTAAAGCAAATACGACAAATTTTAAACTTGCGATAGACAGCTTTCGACCT
>CAZUTR010000213.1:0-4955 GCA_964623545.1 uncultured Pirellulales bacterium
CATAAACCGGATATCTACCTGGTCGAAATTTATGGATATAAGCTCATCTGCCATACCTGGTTTATTGAGTATGGGTAACTTTACCTCTGTGTTCGAGGATAGCTGCTCAGCTAAAGCGCTGGTTGCGCAGAGAAAAATAATACAACAAAACAACGCCTTTAGCGCTCCATGTGTTCTTCGATGATTTATAGTTTGCATCGTTGACTGCATGTAATTTCCTTTTTCGCAAAAATTTCTTAAATTTTCGAATAACTTATCTGGTAGCAAAAGATAGACTTTTTGTTTTGCCGTCTCGTAACAAATCCAAGTTTATAGCTTCCTGTGCCATTGCTTTTTTGAAGGTTTGAAACGCTTTCTGTTTTCCGGTTAATTTGTGCCCATTAACAGAATAAATAATGTCGCCGTCCTTTAGGCCAATATTTTTTGCGGCAACTATATTTTCTAAATTTGTTATTTTTAGCCCTTCTACCTGACCATCGATTGTATAAGGCACAATGAGAGCTTTACCCAGTATAGTTTCTGCAGGTTTTATTTCTGTTTGCGTAATGTTGTTGTTCGTTGTTTTTGATGAGCCTGCTGCCGAGGTATTGCTAATTCGGCTTGCAGATTCCGGCAAATCCATCGTATTTATTTTGTTGGTTTGGTTGTTGCTCGGTGTTGTATTCAGCCGCAATATTATCCTCTCTCCGTTATGCACCAAAATTACAGAATCGGAGTATATGCTTTCGATACGCGCATCTGCTATGTCTTGCCCGGTTTTATACAGCCCAAGTTTTTCGTTTTTAAGGTTTTTTATGATAGCACGTGAGATAGCAGGTTTTCCGGAAATAGTACCAAACAGCGCTATTCCTAACCGCTCCGAGACCGTGGAGTGAACGGGCCATGTTTTGTTGCTGTTGTTCATTGACGGCTCCAACAGTTTGAATGGATTTTTCTTTACGATTTCGGAGTAGTCTGGTGGTGATATGTCATTTGAATTTATTGTTTTGTCCACCTGTACCTTGGCCCTGGCTTGTGGCTGAACCGAAGGCGAAGCCCTACACGTTTGCCAAAGTAACACAGATGTTTTGGCAATCATCGACAAAAGAAACAGGGCGAAAGCTAACTTGCTTATTAACAAGAGCTTACGGATATACAATTTATCACCTTTTAACATATCAATACACCTTCTCCACTTCAAAATTTATCGTCTCGATACCTTATCCACTTAACCGGGAACAGACGTATTCCAAGTGTGGTACGCGGTACTGATGGTTGCTGAAAATACAGTTAGAATCTTAACGTTCAATGCGTACGTTGTGGGGGGGATTTAAGCGTTGATATTTGCCAAATTCGGGGACATTAAGTGAGCCATATTGCCATTGCACAGTAACAGGCATTGGCCAGGCCGTGAAACAAAATTGGTGCTAAAAGCGAGTTAGTCCGAATAAACAGCCAGCCGAGAATCAGGCCGGGAACAAATGTTATAGCTGATATAATCTCCCCGTGAACAATGACGTGGGCAATAGCAAAAGCAGCAGCCGATAAAAAGATGCTTGTCCATGCTATTAGGCCTCTATTTTTTAGTCTGGTCTTTTTTATTAATGACAGAATATTGCTTTGCAGGTAACCTCTGAAAAAAACTTCTTCTGCTACCGCTACGTACAAAAACTGGTAAAGCAGCCAGCTAAACCAGTTATGACTTTGCGGTGGTAGCGGTCTCAATGGTAAAGCCAATCCCCAGGTCTTAAGCAGCCACAGGCCGACGAACAAGATGGAAAAGGTGATAGCGCAAGTCCAAAATAGCAGTGCGAGCAGGTGTTTGAACTGTTCGGTAGTGGGGAGTAAATTTACAAACCTGCGTTTTGTAATCGCTGTTGGGATTAGTGCGGCGACAATCCAGATGGCAGGAACAGCTAACCAGGTGACTTCAGAGAGTTGGCTTTGGTTGAGAAATCTGATAGCCAGGATTGAGGTTATCGTTATAAGTGTGCTTTCTATGAGCAAGGGAATTGTTTTGTTGCTGGAAAATATAGTCAACTTCATACTCAACAACGATTTGGTTATCCTTAGTTGGCTGGATGAGCAGCTCATTTAACATTCGCTTTTTGAAATATATCCTGCTTTGTTTTTCCGCTTATCTCTAAGTTTCACAATTTCCATCACTGTTACCAGAGCTATGTATGGCAATATGAATTCTATAAAGCTGGCTTGACTATAATGAGACATTGAGCAGCCACCGCCTTCTCCTCCATCGTCGTCATCGGATGCCCCACCGCCGACAAAGAACAGAGTGAAGTGTGTGGTATCAAAACGCAGGGCATGTAAGGTATCAGAGATTTCGATTATCTCAACATTGGTAATTCCCTGTTGACTGAGGTCTCCAATCATTGGGTTATACCAATACGCTGCGACAGAATCGGTGGAGCTTGAGACGGCGTAGGGAATTGTGACTGTGACAGGTTCGGCAAATTCCATTCCACTTGGTGCAAAGTCATACGGTAAGCTGATGTTCTGTTGTGAAAATTTTGGCGGGTTGTTTATTTTTGAGATAGTGATTTTTGTATTAGTTGGGCACGCTCCTGCCGGAATAAATACGGAAACATCATCTGTGCTGGTTATAGAGTCAGGAGCAGTTCCTACCATTGCCTCTGAATTCGCAGTAACATCCGCCGATGCCAATGCGTTTTTTTCCAAATAAGTGCTTGCAACGTAATAAATATTATTATTTGTGTTTCTACTGTCGGTCCAAGCAAGATATGGATGGCCGTATGCGTCTTTGTTGATGGCCGGCTCACTTTGATTTGCGTTTGTTCCGTCATCGCCTACGAAGACGTTTGTTTTAAGACCTGAACTTATTTCGGCAAAATATATATCCGTATCAGAGTTACGTTCATCTTTCCAGCAAGCGAATACCTTTAAGCTGTTCCCTGTGCTGCCGGTAACGGCGATTGCCGGTTCTGTTTGGTCGCCCTGAGTTTCAGGGTCAATGATACTGCTACCTGTCAAAGGTGTCTCAGGCAGTCCACCGCTTGTTTTAGCGTAGTAGATGTCGCTGTTTCCGCCTGAATCGTCCACCCATAACAAATGTAGAATATTGCCGGAAGCTTCGGTTGTGATAGCAGGATTCGTTTGGTTATTAATATTGCTCACTATCGGCACATTATTCCAACTACCACTTGAGGCTGCTCCATATATATCTTGTGAGCCTGCTCTTGATTCTGTCCATACGAGGTAAACGGTGTTCGATGAGTCCACTGCGATAGCCGGTTCGGTCTGATCCGTACCATTAGAGGTTATTTGCGTAGTGATACCGGTTAAGAAATCGTTTGTCGAGGAAGCGATGTAAATTTCCTGGTTTCCTGCCTGGTCATCCTGCAAAGCGATATATACATTTTTCGGCACGGAGCTATCGACAGCGATGACAGGATTAATTTGATTGCTATTTGAATCTATAACCAGTCTTTCAGGTGACCAGTTTATTCCGTCTGTTGAAGTTGAGAGGTATATATCCCAATTGCCCCGCTTGTTATCCTGCCATGTGAGATACAGCTTATCGTCGGCGTCTATTGTGACAGCGGCATTACATTGGTCGGCCGTATCGTTAGTAAGCTGAACACTGTCCGCGAAATTGTCTGCTCCTGACGAAAGTTTGCCGACGTAAATTTCTCTGCTGCCTGTTGCCCCTGCGTGCCAGACTACCCATATATTGTCACTGCTGTCCTGCACTGTTGAGCACTTGCCCTCAGAAAGGTCCGAACTCGAACTGACCTTCTTGTTCACACTAAACGTACGCATTTCGGTTTTGAATGAGTAGGAGTATTCGCTCATTGTGTTGCCGGTGAGGTCTTCGGCGTTTACTGTAACTGTTATTGTCTGGTCGAAATCGAACGCTTCATCGGCCTGGTAGATAAATTTGTAATCGGCTTTCGTACCTGTTCTGTAGCAATTGCCAAAATCGCTACTGTAGTGTGTGGTGTCACCTGAGTATATAAGATTGTTGTCGACTTCGATTGTCACTGTGTCGGCATCAACGCCTATGCCGGCGTCAGCGATATGTAAAGTTATCAGATTATTTAAGGCCACCTGTATCGCGTCGTCCTCCGGTGAGCAGTTAGTAACGTAGGGAGCTGATGTGTCAGCGTCATTTACAGTTATGGTTATTGTTTCAGAATCCTGTAATTGGCCATCACTTGCAGTAAAGGTTACCTGATGACTACTGCCTGCCTGGCCCTGGTCCGGAGTCCAGCTAAAGATTTGATTAACAAATGTTGCTCCACCGGGCAGGCCTTGCGCTGAGTATTCTACTGTTTGCCCATCCGGGTCGATTGCGTTGACAGTGAATGTTAATGGGCCGGTTGCATAGGCTGTCTGATTACCTATATCACTTAGAACAGGTGCTCTGTTAACATTTTTTACTGTTATCGTAATTGTTTCAGAGTCCTGTGCTTGGCCATCACTGGCAGTGAACGTTACTTGATAGCTGTCTGCCTGGTCATAGCCTGGAGTCCAGGTGAATGTTTGTCCCGAGAAAGTGGCACCAGCGCTAATAGCCGAACCTGTAGCAGAATATGTGATATTATCATCATCGGAATCGGTTGCACTTATCAAAAAGCTCAAAGTGCTGTTTTCATTAACTGTCTTGTTGCCAATTGTGTTGAGTTCTGGTGGGCGATTAACGTTATTAACGATGATGGTTATTGTTTCAGAATCCTGGGCCTGACCATCGCTCGCAGTAAACGTGACTTGATAGCTATCTGCCTGGTTATAGGTTGGTGTCCAAGTGAACGTTTGATTTTCAAACACAGCTCCTGTCGGCAGTGTTTGTGCCGAATATGTGATATCATCGCCATCGTCGTCTGTCGCACTGATATGAAAGCTCAGCATGCTATTTTCATTAATTGACTGATTGCCAATTGTGTCTAATACCGGTGCTGAATTGTTCGGGTCTATTATGCCGTATTCATAACAACCGG
>CAZUTR010000214.1:0-4955 GCA_964623545.1 uncultured Pirellulales bacterium
ACTCAGTCTGGCTAACATGTCGCGCCTCCCCAACCATCCGCTGAGGAGCAAGTGAATTATCGTCCTTCACCCCTGCTTTTTTCACATATTCTTGGTAAATATCTTTGAACTTGTCCCGTACGAGATATAACTCCTCTGCCCTTAGATAATTCTCCATCTTATCAAAATCTGGAACAGGCTTCTCATTTTCCTTACACCACTCTTCTATCTCTTTTCTATCCTCCGTGCTTTTCTTTATATTCTTCACCCATTCCATAAACTCGCTTACCGTCTTATTTTTAAGCTCAACAAACTTATCCCTTAAAAGATATTTATATTCATATTCGTATCCCATCTTACCAAAATACTTTTTGTTGCCAATGAACCTGCTTATTCGTTCAGTCTCTGCTCCTTTAGGCACGAACCGCAGCACATACATCGCAATCCGGTCAAATATTGCCTTATTCAAATCTTCAAGATAACTCAGCAATTCGTTGACCTTATCAGGCTGTTTTTCAATTACTGCTCTCCCCCCTTCACAGATCCCTTTAACCAAAACAGCTAATACTCCTGCGTATCCTCGGTCAATTTCTTCAAGGTTCTCTATGCTTATATAATAATGGCTGCTTACGTCATAATCGTCTCGCTTACTTGCCTCTTCAACATGCCTTTCAAGTATCTTTAGCAATATTCCAGTTGCTCGAAATGCATCAATTTCGAACAGCTTATTGTAGTATTTAAAAATAAGCTCCTCGTAGTTATGTTCCTCAAACTTGGCAACCATGTCTTTTAATTTGTATTCATCAGTCGCCTCCCATGCATCTACCAGCACCCAAGCTAACTCAAAGACTTTGTCTGGATTAGTTTTTGCCAGCTTAACCATCAGCTTCGCTGCTGGCTCTCCTACAAAGTACCACACCTTGTTTTCCCGCTCTTTTAGGTAATCCAATACAACTGACACGTTTAGCCCTGCTTCTTTTTCAGGCATTTGTAGTATTGCTTCTGTTAGTTTTCCTTGAATCCATTCATCCTTTGCTTTTATCTTCTTAATTATTTTTAAAACTTCCTCTGCCTTTTCCTTTGCACAATGAACGAGATAAACTGCCTTTACCCTCGGTACAGGTTTATTTGAGGCTTCAATACCATTCAGAACTTCAAACTCTCCTACACCATCAAGCGACTCTAACCACCCCACACTCAACGCGCCTTGCTCATTCTTGTCATAGAAATATCTTGTTAACTCAGCATTGTCTTTAATCAAGCTAAGTACTCTGTTCAAATCTGAACTCTGTGGCTTAATTTTTTTCTTTAAATTATCAAGTACTAAAGTGTTCTCGTAAAAATTATCCATGTTAGCTACCTAATTTATTTTAGCAGCATCTTTACTGCTTCGCCGCCCATCATTTATTTTTTCAAACCACTCTTCTATTTCTCCGTGCATACCGTACTCGTATCTCAAAACTTCAATATGTATCTCCTTCAATTCCTTCTCAATATTACGGCTCTTTTTGTATTCTAAACACCTCTTATAATCCTCTGAGTCGCATCCCAACTGATCCATTCTTTCTAATAGTGCTTCCCTTTCTTCATCGCTTCCAGGGATTGCATGTGGCATTAGTGCATAATGTCGCACATAGTTAGGATCTATTGAAGGTTGCAATTCCTGTTGCAATTCTCTAAAAGCACGCTTAAAAGTTTTTCTTATGTATCGATCCTCAAAACTAAATCCTACAAATACAATTGCTTCAAACCTACAGAAGATTTCCTTAAGTTTTTCCACTAAAAAAGAGTTACTTGTCCCGTTTAAATCAGAGTAATATTTAACATAATCTTCCGTCTTTAGTATAATGTCTTTTTCGCCCCTTCGACCATGTAGATATGTTACATGACGGGGGGCTGCAACTTTTTCAGCCGATAGCGAACTAAGTGTCTGATACTTACAAGTTTCATTTATATTCTTATCTTTTAAACGATCATTAATTGCATCTTCAAAGCTTGTATCCAAGTTAGTTGTAATTATCGATTGACTCTCTTGCACTATCTTAAATTGTACTGAATGCCACTTACAGTTCTTTGGTTGTAATGCATTTTCAATTGTTTCGTAATAGTCCTTTTTTCTCCATTGATCTTCTAAGGCGACATAAATCATTTGCGCTATCTCAGGGAAGTGTAAAGGATCAACCTTTTGAATTTCTATACCTTTGAGGTCAACTAAATCATTTAGTTTTTGCAGTAGCTCTCTCCAATCACAAATCACTGAGGGACGAGGAATCCCCGCTCCAGCAAAAACAAGAAAATCCCGTTTCGTAAGGTCATTTATGAAACTTTGAATTTTCTTGTCCATCTCATTCATTTTGATGTTCTATTTCCATTAATTCCATTTCTAAACTGAATATAAATCCTTGCAAACACGACGTCAATTTCAAATTTTACCCCTTAGGAATCACTAATCAATTGAACGCCTATCCACTTCAGATGTTGAAAGCTGCTCCGCCCTCCAGTAAAGCAACTCGCCTTAAGTCATTTATTATACCAAAATCCCACCCCCTTTGTCAATTTAATCCCTAATCCTTACTACTTAATCCTTACAACTTTCACGCCATTTTTCAAATTTTTCTTGAAAAACAGGCCATTTTTTGGTATAATACTCCCACGCCCGCCGGGAGCGGGCAGCACGCGGAGAGCTTGCTACGGCGTAGCTTCAGCGTAGACGAGCCGCACGCATAGGGCCAGAAGGCCCACGAATCAGGTTTTTTTAACCATATAAAGAGTTCGTAATGACAAAATTTTATGAAAAACTCAATGCTAAACATAATTAGTGAAAATTCGCGTTTATTCGTGGTTATTCCTTCTACCCAATTGGCGGACGGGAACGCGCGACCAAATTATACTTTTTATGCAAAACAAACCCAATTTCAAAACCGCCCGAATGAACCTAAGTCCTTATATATCAATGAACTACGAACCACAAACAATGAACTATCCTGAAAAAAACAAACCCAATTCAAAGCCAATCGGTTTGGTGGTGAATATTGGTGATATTTTTAAGGCAGATTTGGGCATTGCGCTTCAGGCCCTCAAGGCCCAAGCGTTTAATCGCAGAACCAGCGAAACTTTTCTCAAAAGATTCTTCATCCATATCAAGAATTTGCTTCAATTCAAGCTCCACCCTGTCGGGATAGTATTTGAAATCCTTGTTTTTACACACTGGCGCGGCTTTCTGATATGGGCAGGCAAGAACGCATTCGTCACAACCGAAGATACGGTCGCCGATTTTCTCCGCCAAATCAGAAGGAATTTGCCCCTTACATTCTATCGTCAGGTAGCTGATGCATTTATTTGCATCGAGTTGGCCATCGTCTCTCAAGGCCCCCGTCGGACAGGCAGCGATACATTTTTTACAGCTACCACAGTCAGCTTTAATTGGCTCATCGGCCGGCAGCTTCAGCGTAGTTATTATTTCGCCAAGCAAAATCTGCGGCCCAAGTTCAGGATTGATGAGCATGTGGTTTTTTCCGATGAAGCCAAGCCCTGCCCTGGCGGCAAGTGCCCTTTCAGCTACGGGAGCTGAGTCAACACAGATTTTAAAACCATGATTTGTGTTAGTTGCTTCGGTGATGAAGTCAGTTAGTTTTCGCAGCAGTTTTTTAATAAACAAGTGGTAGTCTTCATATCTGGCGTAACAGGCGACTTTACCCATTGGTTTGTTTGCATCGTCAGAATGAGATTGCCACGCTCGCTCCAATTCATTGGGGCTCGCTCGCAATGACCTAGTGTACTGTGGAGAGGGTTTGTAGTTTAAACCAACGACAATGACCGATTTCGCGTCTTCCAGGAGCTTAGCCAGGTCGAATCTCTTTTGGAGATTTTTGTGCAGATATTCCATCCGGCCCGCATAGCCGGTGTTCAGCCAATGGGTAAATAATTTGGCCTGCTCGGTATCAATAGCCGAGGCATTCGTTATACCTACAAGGTCAAAGCCAAGCTCAAGCGCTTTTTGTTTTATATCATAAGATAAGCTCACAGCCAATAATTATACGAAATTAAACTGTAAGGCACTATCATCTTACAAATCTAATATCGAAAACTATTGCAAAAAGAAAATAAACAGGTAATATTATCCACCGTTCGAGTAAGGAGACAGTCCGTAAATGGGCGAAGAACTGGTAGGTATTATAGGCGGAACGGGTTTAGGTGATGCTCTGGTCAAGGAAATCACCGGTGCGGAATATCGTGATGTCGATACGCCGTTCGGCAAACCAAGCACAGCTATTTGCCTCGGCAAGGTGGGTAAGAGAAAAGTAGCTTTTCTAAATCGCCACGGCGAAGGGCACAAACTCAACCCAAGTGAAGTACCCTACGCGGCGAATGTTTTTGCGTTAAAGAAACTTGGTGTTCATACTTTAATAAGCAGCGGAGCGGTTGGTTCTCTCCATGAACAAATCCACCCCGGTGAGCCGGTTCTCATTGACCAGTTTATCGATAAAACCTTCAGACGGCAGGGCAGTTTTTTTAACCGCTATGGTGCGGTACATTGTGAGATGGCTGAGCCGGTTTGTGGGCGGCTTAGAGAGCATCTTATCGCAGCGGCTGAGGATATCGAGGTCAAGACGCATTCTAAAGGGACGTATGTTTGCATAGAAGGGCCGCAATTTTCTACGCGGGCCGAGTCGCTGATGCATCGGCAATGGGGTGGCGATTTGGTTGGTATGACGGCTATGCCGGAGGCAAAACTGGCAAGAGAAGCTCAGATGTGCTATTGCCTAATCGCCCTGCCGTGTGATTATGACTGCTGGCGCCCGACTGAGGGACAAAGAGATAAACAGACACTTCTAAAGGAGATTATCGCAAACCTCGAGACAGCAACGAATAATTGTATAAAACTTATCATGGCGGCTTTGACAAAGGACGGCAGTCTTATATCTGAAGACTGTCACTGCAGGAAAAGTCTGGATTTGGCAGTCTGGACGGACCAG
>CAZUTR010000215.1:0-4940 GCA_964623545.1 uncultured Pirellulales bacterium
CGGCTTTGATTGTAATTGATTTTTCCCCGATGCTGATATCAGCACCCATTGCTTTGAGATATTCGACGACAGCTTTGTCAGGTTGACTGTCTGAGAAATCCAGACCCAACAATGTCACTTTCTCCGCAAACAGGGCGGCGGCACATAGAAAGAAGGTGGCGCTGGAAAAATCGGCGGCGATAGTTTCGTCGAACGGCTTGTAGATTTGGTTGCCTTTTATTTTGAAATGTCGCAATTGCTCATTTTCATATTTTATATTTTGCTTATCGAGCCAGTCGAGCGTCATTTGTACATAACCAGGTTCGTTCAAGAGGGAGACATCGATTTCGGTATCATTTTGTGCCAGGGGCGTACAGAGAAGCAGAGATGACAGATACTGGCTTGTAGTTGCGGCGATGGATGTTTTTCCACCCTGTAGTTTTCCGCTTATTTCGATAGGGACTTTGCCGTTGTTGTTGACAGATTTGCATTTTGCACCGAGTTCCGTAAGGGCATCGAGCAGCGGGCCTACAGGTCGTGTCTGGATTTGCTCATCGCCTGTGAAGCTTATGACCTGTCCCGGCGGAGCCAGGGCTGCTGAGCCCATCGCGATTCTAAGTGTGGTGCCGGAATTGCCAACGTCAATTGTTTGCTGCGGTGCCGAGATTTGTCCGCCTGTGCCGGTCACTTTCCAGGCGGATGAGTCGGATATATCGATGTCGGCACCCAAAGATTTATAGCATTTGACGGCGCTTAGTGTGTCACTCGAATCGAGGGGATTTCGAATTACGCTGTTGCCTTCAGCTAGAGAGGCAATTGCAACAGCGCGGATGGTATGCGACTTGGATGCAGGTATCGAGACGACACCATTTAGTTTTGATTTTCTTACAATTAGTTTCATAGTTGATTATGAACTGAAAATAAGGATTCAATTTATATTTGCTTAAGAAGGGATTATATACAGCCGCATTGATTTCGTCAATTTTTATCGCGTGGTGTTAGATAAGAGCAGGGCAGTAATTTGGGGAATCGACAAATTTGAAGGTCATGCGCCTGCCTGCCGACCCCTCCGCTGGCAGACAGGCGCCGGATTCCTTATTATTAGTTCCAGATTTTAACTCCGGAGACCTCTTTACCATCAGGTGTTACTACGCGCATCACAAATTCGTATTCGCCCCAGTCCTGGTCGACTTTAATCAGGACAAGGTTCATACCTTTGCTGAGTTTTACCGGATAGACTTCCTGGTCTATTTCCATTGCGCGATAGACGTGCTCTGCACCGGTTGGCTTATGATTTACCCACAGTTTGTAGCCGTCGTCGGAGCCGACACGGATTTCGACATCTTTTTCAGCGTCGGATTCCAGCCAGCAGGCAGAATAGCAAAGGATATCTTCCTGGTCGTATTCGAGTCCGAGATGTTCGATTGCGAAGAAGCTGATTTCCGGATATGGTGATTTGTGCTGCTGCCACTTTACGGCTGTACCATCGGGTTTCTTAATCTCCATGCCATCGGCGGGCTTGTAAGCTGCTTCACCGCCTACGTCCTTGAGATAATCGGTATCGTATCCTGTGTTGTCCGGCCGTTCTCCCGGATTGGGAAATGGTCCAACCACGAGCCAGTTGGTTATGAAGCCCTCCTCATCCATCCAGTTTTTTGTGAACTCGTAGGGTCCTAATTTCTTGACTGCCTTTTTTGCTGTGCTTTTTTCCTGTTTTTCTTTGGTGCATTCCTTTTTCTCTTTGGTGGCTGCCTGGCCCCCACAACCGGCAATGGCGACACAGATAGCAACCAGGCACAATACAGCAATAAAGGTATGCAAGTAACTTTTTCTCATAATACTACTCCTTTATATAATAAAATTAAACTTCAACCATCATTTTGATTTTGGTTCAAAACAAACAGGTTATCGAGTTGTTTGGATTTCTGCAAGAACTTTTCTGTTTTGTCAGATTAGTTTTTGAATGTTTCTAAATAAAGAATTTCTAAGGGTGTGCTTTCCGGAGCGAGGTGTTTTATATTATATATTTTTCAGCTGACCTAAGTCCTTTCAGGGCAAGGAGATATAGAATAAAAGGAAGTCGAATATTTGGTGTTGAAGTATATTGCAAATCCGTTGAAGTTGGGCATAGTCCTTTATTTACTTCGCCTTGATAGAGCCAGAGCACCAAGACATAGCAATAAAGCAGTCGTCGGCTCGGGAATCAGATGAAATGGAGGTGCGTAGATGCCGGGCTGAGTTGCATCTTCCAGGACTACACCGCCACGGATGTAATTCTCGATAATAGTTACGTCGCACTCGGCAGAGACTGTAAAAGTAAAAAGAATGTCACTGACCGGAGGCGGTGTGTTGTGAATTGGGTCCTGCTCAGAGTATAATGAACCCATCTCGATAGTCATTCCACTTGTGCCAAGTCCTCCTAAGGTCTCAGGTGCATCCGATGGTGCTACAGGTGTGCCGGGGTCGATAATCTCACCATCCTCAATAACAATTGTGCCGGGATAAATCCAATAATCAAAGCTTAGGTTTCCTATCGAAGTAATAACACCACTGCTTACGGTAACATCAAGCGCGAAAGCTCTAACCAATGAAGCTTCCTGGGATGCATCGTAACTGAGCTCAGCTGTACCACCGCCTAAATCTCTACATGTCAGGACAACCGTCGCCGGCGTTGATGAAACTAACAATAGCAGCACTAAAAGTATCAAAGCGCTTGTTTTCATTTTCCTCTTTCTTTCTCGAGTTTGGATTAGAGAGCTCCCTTATATTTTTTGTTGGGGAAAGCCGATAAGAAGAAATACTTTCCACCGTCGCTCCTTCAACCTATAGTTTATCTAATTTACAGAGGAATGTCAAGAATAATTTAGCGTTTTACGTGTAGCGGATATGGAAGGAGACAGGAAAAATCATTTTTTTACACAGCATCTAAATAATACCTTTGAGCTAGTAGGTGGCGAGGGTGGTGGAATAATCGAGAGTGAGACGTCTTTTCCTATGATGAAGTATTCTGGTTTGTCTGAGATTTTTGATAGTTCATAAAGATTTGCAGGTCGTTGGCGTCGATCGCGCCATCAGTATTTATGTCACCAATTAAATAATTGTCCGTAGTTTTTTTGCTGTTCAACATGTTATCGACGAGGGCGCCGAGGTCCTTTTCATTGACAACACCATCGGCGTTCAGGTCATACCATGATATATTGTTGTTGTCCTGGGTTTGAGCTTTTGGGCTTGTGTTCCATGCCAAGGCGTAGGTCTGGGAGGGGAATATCTGGTTCGGCTCAGAGATATTGCTGTATGAGACAACAATTTCATATTCAATGTAATTTGGGTCCGCCTGACAATAGATGTGCTCAACATTATCGATGCTGCTGTCACTGTAATCCAGCAGATAGTCGTTGTCGGCGTTTTGCGGGTCCACAGCCCAAATTTCAACACGCAGGTCGGCATCTATCTTGGGTTTCGGGTTGAAGGGATAAACACTATCGAAATGCCTGTTCCAGACCGCGGTGATTGTTATAAATTTATCTGCAGGTTCTGTGAGGGTGATGTTGTAGCTTTTTTCGAGAGTTTTCTTGTTAAGTTGATTCAAATCCCAGCCGTTTGTGGGACAGTTACCAGGTGCATATTGTCCCGCCAGGAGAAGTTCATAAGCGCCGAGTGCGTTGAGCATTCCGGCTCCCTGGATGAAATCCAGAGGGGCAAGATGGTCATCTTCTTTAGTCAGCCTGCCTTTGTGCCAGAAGGGCAGTTTAGTCGCCGAATTAAGCAATATTGTTTTGATGACACAATTACCGCCCTCAGATGAGACAGCGGAGCTAAGGGCAGAATCTTGTTTTGCCTTCTGGACGAGCAGGCCGACGGTTCCTGCGACTATTGGCGTCGAGTAGCTTGACCAGTTGCCTGTTGGATTATAATTTTCTGGGTCGTTGACATCGGCGGCTAAGCAGTTGCCGGGGGCGACAATATCTGGTTTACATCTGCCGTCTTCGGTCGGGCCGGCGCTTGAATGCTGCGGATAGGCAAGAGAGAAATTTGCCAGATTTATCGCAGGATTATCAGTATTAATCGAGTCGACAACACCGACACCGATGATGTTTGAGCCGGCTGCGGGGTAAAGGACAGAATCATGAGCATTGGAGCCGTTGCCTATGCCGGCTACGACTGTGATACCGAAGTGCTCAGCCATCGCTTCGATGCCTCTCGTCCACCAGTCTTCAAATTGACTACCGATGCTGGCGGTTATAATGTCAGCATCCGGAGGTTTGAGAGGGAATACATTATTAGTTAAAAAGTGCCAGAGCTCATAGACTTCAGCCTTTGCCTGTGGTGCAACTCCTTCGTAATAGAATTCTCCAAGTTGTTCATTGAATGCGTAAGGGTCTTCTCCGAGTAGTATAGAGCATGCGGCGGTCGAATGTTGTGAGATGCCTGCCGGTAGTTGTCCCTGGTCTTTGAATTCCAGATTGCCGGTCTTAAAGCAATTGTGTTCTATATTCGGGCGATAATCATTTTGCGGTTCTCCGTCAATGTAAGTAATGCTTCGACAGACCACTGCGAATTTGACGCCACGGCCTGTCAAATCGGGGTCGATTTGTCGCAGGGAGTAAACGCCGGTGTGATTTAACGCTTTGGGCTGAGGTGAGCTGTCGGAGTTGGAGTCGGTATAGGCAAAGCTCGAAAATGCGCAAATGAGTATCATAGAGAGCATTATGCACAGTCGAACCAACTTTTTACGACTCTGAACCATTCCCTTCCCCATAATCTTATTTAAAAACCGGGCTAACGATTCAGCCCGCAAGGTTGCTTTAAGGCGTTATTTGATGAAGATTGTAGCCGCCAACATGAAATTATGATACCATAATCCAGGTTTTTTTTCAAGAGAAATGTTTGATAATTTCTCGAATATCAGTACTGGAAAAAGGGATTTTGAAAACTTTATTCAGAAATGTTGCCTTTATCGG
>CAZUTR010000216.1:0-4935 GCA_964623545.1 uncultured Pirellulales bacterium
GACTTCCAGGTCTATAATAAATTATTGACCCCTGAAGAAGTCGCTTACCTGGCTACTGATGGCACCGGCACTATAGATGTACCGCTCATACAGGCTGTGGAGCCATCGAATCTACTCTTATCAGATCCTAATAAAATCAACTTCACTGACTACGCACTACTTGCTAATAATTGGCTCGAAGAGCAACTCTGGCCACAGCCATAAACAGTTGTGTGCATCGCTCAGTTGAGCTGATGTGTTTGTTGTAATTAGGGGCCTATACCTTTGTGGTATAGGCCCTTTTTTTGCTTGTATGGAAAAGAAATTTCTGGCTTGAGCTGAAAAAAACTGTAAAATTTAGTATTGAGTTATTTCGCCACTACAGGAAACGAAGACCCTTTTTGTTCGGACGGTAAATGACATTGTGACTGAAAAGAACAGCGAAATTATTATCCCGGCTGATGAGCTTATCTTTAGATACTCTCGAAGCGGCGGGCCCGGCGGACAAAATGTCAATAAGGTAAACACACGCGTGACCTTGTTCTTCGACGTACTAAATAGCACTATACTATCAGATGAACAAAAAAAGAGAATTCTAAGGAAGCTGGCGACGCGGGCTAACAAAGACGGTGTAATACACGTCATCTGCCAGCGATATCGAACACAAAGGGCAAATCGGCTCGCCGCCGTCGAGCGAATAAATGAGCTGCTGACAGATGCCTTGAAGAAAAAGCCTGTACGCAAAAAAACAAAACCTCCACCATGGGCAAAGCAAAAGCGGTTAGAGCAGAAAAAGCACAGAAGTACATTAAAAAAGCAGAGGGCGGAAAAGAGTTTTGAGATTTAGCGCGTGATTACTGCGATACGTCACCGGCGCTGTTGATACCCCGGTCTTTCAAAATAACAATTTCGGCTAATTAGTACCAAACAAACAACCGGCCTACAACTATCTATGCCCCTCATATTCCGTTAGTGACTCATCCAGGTCGTACACAGACGGCCCGCTTTGAAGGTGGAACGAACGTACTGGTTTGCCCCTAAGCGCACCGATAACGGTATCCTGGCAGCGAAGAATCCTGCCTTCTGCGGAAAGCCAGGCGCACCTTATATTACAGTTGGCGTTACGCATCGGACAAATGATAGGTTCGCCTTTTTCATCCGTTAAGAAACCTTGCTCCGCAATTTTAATCGCTCTGCATTTCACGGGCATGTTTATCGCCCTCCTCGTATTACTTAATTTCGGATGTACAGATGTTTAATTTATTATATCAAATTAAGGGTTGAATTTATAGTATTTTATTGGGTTGCCTGTCAAAATGTAGCTCTATGAGCAGAGATGCAAATTAAAAGAATCTTTTATGGGACTCCATAATTTTTTTTATCCATCGTATCTCGCTCCAGCGTAGGTGTTTTTCAGGGGCACCCCAAACGCCCTCTTTCGCGTTTGGGGCCCCTCATGCGAAACACCCTCTTTATCGAAATCGAAGACCAAAAACGCAACTCACACAAGCTCGACATCGATAGTCTCATTCGCCCGCGGAGCTTCGTCGGTTACTAATCGCCTGCCGAGTTGATAAGCCTGCTTTATTGCCGAAGGGTGTTTCTCAATTTCACCGGCTTCGTTAATCTTGTTGACGAATAAGTTGAACGCATATTGAATCTCAAGTACATCGAAGTAAGACTTCATCGTTTGATGAACACATTCAAACATTTTTTTACTCTTTGAACCACCTACAGCTATAACCATCGCCCGCCGGTCACGTGGAGAACCGCTGATAAGTGGTTTTTGGAGGATATGCTTTGCTGCCCAGTGACACTGAGCTCGGTCGATAAGAATCTTGGCTTGAGCACAAACCGTCATAAAGAAAACCGGCGAAGCAAGAATCAAACGCTCTGTCTGCAGAATTTGTTTCGCCAGCTCCTGGTAATCGTCTTTGAGTTTACACTCGCCAGTTGAGTAGCAGCAATTACACTCAACACATGGTAGAATATTCAAATCGCGCAAGCAGACCAATTTCGTATGTGCTCCGGCTGACTCCGCACCGGACAGGGCCTGACGTAGAAGCAAATCGGTATTACCGTTTGCTCTCGGACTGGTCGAAATGCCAAGAACCTCAACACCCATATAAAACCTTCATGTGTTTGCTTGAACCTAAAGCGGAAAAATTCCACTCGGATAGACTATCAGCGATGAGAGTGAAAAGCAATGGAAAATCACACAGAAAGACCGGCTTGAAGTCACAAGCCCTACCTTCGTCTGGACTCCCTCTTAAATTTATCGTGAATTGCCTTGATGGAGTTAAGCTCATTCTCCAGTTCCACCAAATCCAGGTGCAAATCCGGATACCTTTTTGCCAGTCGTATCAATGCCTCAAATTCCCTCTCGGCTTCACGCAAAATTGAAAGCACTTTGGGTAAGCTCTGACCTACCTGAGATTCCTTGATTTTAAAATCAACGGACTTTCTTATTCTTTTTAATTGTCCCTCCGCCCTTTTTAATTCTGTTCGAGCATCCTGAGCCGCGTCGTTTATCACAATCTCGGGGGCTTCCCAAACGCTATTTTTTCCGTTTGGTGACAGACCATTGGCATCCGATGCTCCGAGCTTCTGCAGCAGATTGTCTCGTGTATCGACTATTTCGTCGACGATTCCACAGGAGGTCGCCTCTGCCGTTGTTAGTGTCAGCAGCGAGCCCTTCTGGCTCCAGGTACGCACGAGATGTTGATTGGAATTTTTGTTCACCGGCTCAATAAAAAACCTCTTTTCGGCCTCGGTTACTTCGATAACTTCGATTTCATTATCTACCATAGCCCGTGCCAACAAGCCGGGTCGATCGTTTTGCTCCGCCAGCGAAGCCAGATACGCTCGCCAGAATGAGCTCATCTTCTCGTTGATAACATCTCCATAGTTTTTCTTTGCGCTTTTTTGCTCTCCAAAAGATGTTCTTAGTGTTGCTGCGCCTATGACTGTATTATTTGCCATGTATATTTTGTCACAGGCCAGCGCTACTGCAGCACCGGCGGAAATAGCTCCTCCGTACTTACCACCGTTAATAAAGGCAATGACCGGACAGTGACTGGCGCCGGTTATCGCTCCACAAATACGCTGGGCCAGGTCGATTCGTCCGCCTGGAGTGTCTATCTCGAGCAGAATAAATAACGGGCCTTCATCGCTGGATTCTTTTATGGCCTGCTCTAAAGCAGTCGTCTCTATCTCCAGTATAATCGCTTCATCGAGCATTAAAACGATTACTTTGTTATTTCTGCCGAGCCGGTCAGTGGTAATCTCCCACTCGGATAGATTGAGCTTGATCTCACCCTTTTCCTGCGTTTGTACCACGGTTTTACCTGCTTCTGTCTGGCTGGTTGCGTATCCGTGAAGAACCTCCTTGGTTTGGTGATTCGTAAATGTGTCCGAAAAGCAGGCGGAACCGAACACGAAACCAGCCATGAAAACGCAAAATAATATTGAATTCCGCTTTCCAATCATATTAATACTATTATCCCTTCGTTAACGATTTTGTTCTGTATATTATACCCAATAATAGTGAATAATCCAAGAGTAGGATTTCAAATCTTTTAAGATGACCTGCCAACTCAATAAACGCTCTTTAAGTCAAAATAACAAATACCCTTATTCTTTACCAACACCCGGTGTTTCTTTATGTGTCAAAAATTTGAAAAAATGGTATAGTGTTGGTAAAAAAAGGTCAACCCTGCGTACATTTTTTCGGGTATTTTTTATGGCAGTTCAGTTCATACTTGGTAGAAGCGGCACCGGAAAGACCAGTTATTGTATAAAAGCGGTCATCGATACCCTGCTGGACTCAACAGACTCTCGTCCATTGATTTTCCTCGTGCCGGAGCAGGCGACCTATCAAATCGAACGTGCCATCCTCGCCGAAAGCAGAATCGCCGGTTTCAGCAGCGGAACGACAACCGCCGACGGTGGTCTAAGGTTGAACGTGTTATCTTTCGACCGGCTTCAGTTCTTGCTGCTCAGCAAAAACACCGCAAGGCCTTCTGTTTCACAGCTCGGCCGGACAATGATTATTCAGAGAATTTTACGCCGGGCCGCCGGGGAGTTGAAGGTCTTCGGCTCGGCTGCAAACTCACCGGGACTTGGACGACAGATGTCTCAGACGATTCGTGAGCTGTCCCGATATGCGAAAACGCCCGATGACATCGACGAGCTTCTCGAAAAACTGCAAAAAGAAAAGCAAAGTGGTTTGACCGCCCTGAAATTTGAAGATGTTGCTCTGGTCTTCAAAGAATACCTGAATTTTATCGAAGGAAAATTCATCGATTCCGATGTACAGCTAAACCTTGCCCGCCATAAAGTATCCCAGACCCCATTCATCAAAGATGCAAAGCTCTGGGTCGATGGCTTCGCTGGTTTTACATCCTCAGAGCTTGAAATGCTGGCTGAGCTGCTCAAGGTGTCCTCACAGACCCATATCGCCCTTTGCCTCGACCCTACGGCCATAGACACTAAAAAAACAAAATCCGGTGATTTCGACCCTGCCGATTTGTTCAGTCCGATCCTTCGAACGTACGCTGAACTTTTAGATATAATAAAAAAATGTAAATTTCATATTTCTGAACCGATAGTTTTGCGAGAACCCCACAGATTTACCGAAAGCCCAGAGCTCGCACATATCGAGAATAAGATTTTTGACACTAATCCTACAAAAATAAAAACAGCTGGCAGCGTACACATCATCTCGGCACCGGACGTTCGTGCCGAAATACAGTTCGTAGCAAAACAGATACTTCAAATGGTTCGTGAAAAAGGTTGCCGATACTGTGACATCGCCGTCATCGCCCCGGACATCAGCAGCTACGAGCATTATATAAGGGCATATTTTGACGATTACAGCATCCCATTTTTCATCGACAAGCGAAAGCTGCTCAACCAGCATTCGGTAGTTCGGCTAATATCCTCGGCCTTGCAGGC
>CAZUTR010000217.1:0-4919 GCA_964623545.1 uncultured Pirellulales bacterium
ATCACAGCTTTCTTTAAAAATCTTTTCAAGACGCCGAGCATTTCGTCTAATATGGATATATACTCGTTTGAGTGAATTTTTTTGTTTCTTTGTGGGGTGGTTGGGGGGGGTGGTTGGGTTGGCAAGAAATTGGAAAAACCAATAATTACTGTAAAGATGTTTGGAATGGTCTTAATTTGGAGTGTAGATGACGGATAGATTTTTAATTCCTCTTTTTCATATTTTTGGGGATATAATTCTTTATCCATGAAATCTTTGTTTATTATTTTAGTCCTGCGATAAACGCAGGCTTTAAATAAGATGAATGATATAGTAATATATATGAGTTCCATTAGTCGATGTAAAAACTACAAGATTCCATTGATTATAGAGCAATACAATACTGATGATTCAATCGGAAAACAATCTATCAAGCAAGGATTCAAGCCAGTTTTTCCACTCGAAAAAGAGATTTACAAAAATGTTCTGGAAAGGCATCTAGGATTTCCTGTTGTTTTGCCTGATAATACTTACCGTTCTGGAAATAGGTTATATTGTGATGGTAACTTACTTGCAGTTTTTAGATTCAATAACTTAAAATTAGAAATTAAAGGAAAAAAAACATTAACAAGAGAGAGATATGAGAAAATAAAAGGAGAAATAAACTATTTTAAAAAAATAATAGAAGCAAACAAAGATACTTTAAAGGAGAAAGAAGAGGAAGCAATTAACTTTATTACCAAAAGTGCTCAAAAATACAAAGACAGAAAATTATTTATCTCTTTTAGTGGAGGAAAAGACAGTGCGGTAGTTGCTCACCTTGTGAAAAAAGCTTTAGGACAAATACCTCTTCTTTTTGCTAATACTACCATTGAATTTCCAGAAACAGAAAAATATGTAAGAGATTTTGCAGAAAAATTTAATTTTGATTTGGTAGAGGTCAAACCCCCTAGAAATTTTATAGATTTAGTAGATGAGTTGGGCCCCCCTAGCAGAATGATGAGATGGTGTTGCTTTACGCAGAAATCATCCCCCATAAACAACTATTACAGAAAATTAGATTCGCAAGTGCTAAGTTTTGAAGGTATTAGAAAATCAGAGTCCAAACGTAGAACCCAATACAAAAGACTAAGAAAAAGTACAAAAATGATCAAACAAGTGAGTGCATATCCAATTTTAGAATGGTCTGATTTTGATGTATGGCTTTATATATTGTCTCATTCTATTCCGATGAATCCTCTTTATTTATATGGATTTTCTCGAGTGGGATGCTGGGCTTGTCCTAATCAAGGGAAACTTAGTGAATTCTTTACTAACTATTACCACCCTGATTTGATTAAAAAATGGGAACAGAAATTATTAGAGTACGCAAAAAATAACGGTAAAGATAAAAAATGGGTTAAAGAAGGTGTGTGGAAATCTAGAAAAACTAAATATAAAGATGTAGAGGTGGTAACAAAATCATTCAACAATGAACAGAATAGAATTGTTTACAGATTCAAAAAAGAACGAGTTAGCAAAGAAACTGTACAATTTTTAAAAATATTTGGTAGATACAGTGAAAGTAAAGAAAACGGATCTGAATCTATAAAAATAAAAGGTGAAGATATCAAAATTTCGACTTCGATAGGATCGGAGATAATAAAAATTGAATTAACAAAAAACAATGGAGTTCAAGCTAAAAAAAGATTTGAAAAACAGATCGAAAAGGCTTTGAATTGTATAAAGTGTGGAGCTTGCCTTGGATCATGTAGCAAGGGAGCTATTACTATCGAAAAGGATAAATATAGAATAAATGAGGATCTGTGCAATCACTGCGGTACTTGTACCACTTGCCAATATCTGGACAGAGCTTGTATTTCTCTTCATTATCTCTCTAATAGAGAAAGAATAGATAGATCTCAGGATAATTCCAACACTATACATAGACATTTGAATTTTTGTTAGTTTCTGCGAAAAGTATTTTAATATATGGGCTTTTTATGGGTACAGAATGACAATTGAAATCCTGAAAACAAAAGATGAATTGCAAGATGCAATTGATAGAATGTTGGATTTAAATAGAGATATAGCGATAGTTAGAGTTATAACTATGAATTTTCTCGATTATGCGTATATAAGTTCTAAATTTGGGTATAAAGAATGTCTACATGAAAGATTAGGAAGACTGGCTGGCAAAGGTTCTCAGGTCACTGTTGTCATATCAGACAGATGTATCAAGGAGAGTAAATCCTTTGATGAGAAGATCTTTAGAAAGATACTTAGTAGTAGCAATGGAAATGTCAAAGTGCGTAGAAATTTACATGCAAAGTTTATACTTGTTATAAGCCGGAAAGATGTGGACAATTCTTTTTTGATAACTAGTGCAAATTTTACTAGTACAGGATTAACTCATAAAGGGGGAAATGAAATTGGAATTTTCTTTGAAAAATGTTATAAGGAACATGAAAAACTTTTTAAGGTCTTACGAGAATATAGTAGAGATATAATAAGTAATAGTACTCATCTTAAAGCAAATATCTAACGAAAGGTGAAAAATAATGGGAGTATATAGAGAAACATTAAATAAATTGGGTTTCGAAGAAGAAAATCCTTATGAAAAAAGAGATCCTTTTAAGATACCTGAAGAAAAAATCATATGGAATAGAGACGATCTTAATAATAAGAAAGAGGATATTATTACTCCTTTATTAGAAAAAGCTCAAGATCTATATCGAATTAGTCTATTAATTTGGGGATTTAATGGATCAGGGAAAACTTGGTTATCTAGATATATCACAAAAGAAATAAAAAAAGAAATAGGAGAAGAAAAAGTTCTTGTGATACCCATTAGATTAACAAAGGAGAGTAAACCTTTTAAAGCCATCTATAGCAAGTTTATTGCATGTTTAGAAACAGAAAAATTTTTTGATAAAGATTTAAAAGAGTATTGTAATAGTTTAGAGAGTGAAATTAAAGAAAAAATTGAAACGGCTCTTGAGGGTAGATCTAAATCATTTGTGGTAGAGAGCGAATTGAAAGATGAACTAAATTTTATTATTAAAAATAGAGAACTCACAAATGCACTTTTTGAAATAATAAAGGGAGATATAGAAGCTAAAAATAGAGATACTGCATATTCTTGGCTGAAAGGAGAATCTCCTTCGTTACCCGATCTTAGAAATATTGGAATCTCCTATAAACTAGATACTGATTATAAAATGTTTGAGATCATGAATGCCTTGATAAGATTGTCCCGAGATATATTTTCATATGTTATACTAATAATTGATGAATTAAGAAATGTTGAACCTAGATTTGGAGAACAGTTGAGTGAATACCTTAGGGAGATATTAGATGAGCATCATATGAATTTTGGTCTGATATGCACTATTACATATGAAAGGCTTAAAGAAGAAATTTATGATAGAAATTATACAGATGCCTTTATAGGAAGAATGAACAAAGAATTTGATATGGAGACTGTAGATCCACAAACATCCCCTAAACTTCTAAGAGAGCATCAAAAAGTATATAGGAAGAAAGATTTTGGTAAGGATCAGCTTTACCCTTTTTCTGAAGAGGGGATAATAAAACTAGTAGAGCTTTTAGATCCTAGGTATAAAGTTCCTCGTTTCATTTTGCAACATTGTGGTGAATTTGCGTACAAATTCGTTCAGGAGAATATGCCTGAAACCATAGATAATACTTTTGTAGAGAAAAATAAATTTATAATGGCAAGAGATTTGTCAGAAAAAGGAGATAAAGATATTAAACAATCAAATATTGAAGAATTTAACGATACGTCATAGGGGTTTCCAAAGTGAAATATTTAGATTGACCTCTAGAGTCTCCATGTACAGATCTAATTATTCCTTCATTGACAAGTTTGTTTAATAAGTTATTAAACACAGTTTCTTCTAAAATGATCCTGTTATTTAATAACATTTTTGAGCAAATCCAAACTCTAGCTGCATCTAAATCTGACACTCCAACACCAGCCATGAAATTAGCATAGGCTACTAAAAGATACTTTATTAATAGATCTTTATGATCATTGTAGGAAAAATTGACTTTCTCTTTTTGTGGATATTGAAGGAGTTCATATGCATATCTATATATATTCTCTCCAAACATAAATTCTTTCTTCAAACTTCTTTCAGGACCCTCTACTTTCTCTAGTTCTGAGGATATTTTCTCAAAAGATCTCGATACTCGTATACCTCCATTATTGGTAAGAAGCCCAATCCTTTTGCACCATCCTTCCATGCAAGCATATATATTCTCCAGATATCTAGATATCTTTGTTCTGTTTTCCCGCATTTTGTAGCTTTTGTATAAAGCGTCTTTACTTATTATTCTAAGAGATCTAACATCCCCAAAATAGTCTAAAATAAGTTTATCTCTTTCAATATTGGTGGATATTCTGATATTCTCTAAAAATTTATAAAATTGTTCGAAATAATAATAAAAAATATTCCTAAAATAGAAAATTTTTTCATAATTAGCTAACTTTTCGCTATTTTCAATAGAAAATTCTTCTATCAATCTATACAAAGCTTTCCCATTTCCGTCCAAAACAATTGATTCTCTTTTTTTACTTTTTATCATTTCAAATCCTTCCATAACACCCAAGTGGTTTAAGATTATTCGATCGTTTTTTCTTGGGGTTTTACTTTTTATTTGGGCAAACAAATTTTTTCTACTAAGTCGCTCATATCCAATAATTTTTGTGATTTGTGTATACATGCTAAGGTTTGCTTCTGAAGTTGTTATATTTGATATTACTTTTTGCCTATTCAAATTTTTCACCTTTATTGTACTCTCGTTATTGACCTAAAAAAGGTATCTCCATTTTATGAGATTTCTATCTTGAAGTTTTACATCTTTTATTACTACTACAAAGTGTAGTTGTCCAACTACTGTATTAACCGAAAACTTTAAAAAGAATCAACAGAACC
>CAZUTR010000218.1:0-4916 GCA_964623545.1 uncultured Pirellulales bacterium
ACCCGGGCCGCCAATTCTTCTATAGCCGTCTTTAATTCCGCAACTTCCATATATTTGCCTCGCACATTGTTGTAATCAGCTTCACAGAAAGTTTATATCAGATTTGATTCGGGTATGCAACCTCCTTGTTTATCATAACGAAGAAAACAGACTATCTCGCAGCTTGGCTATTGATTTTAACTGGGTTCTTTTTGCTTCTTCTTTTTTGCTTCTTTTCGAATCTGCTCAAGCTCCACCTTGAGCTTGAACATCTGCTCGCGAATCTGCTGCTGGTTTTTCCTGTTTTTCAAAACTAATCTGACAACCAGGAAAATCACCAGCACCGGAACTACAATAAGACAGACAGTAAAGAACAATCCGTGTGGCTTAAATTCCTGCTGTGCTAAAATTTGCTCAACCATTTACGCTACCTCTACCAATTCATCCCATCGCGTAGTACATCTTCTCGAACGCCTGCCGAACTTCGTCCGCCACGGCTGTTCCATCCCCTCCGCAGCCCATCTCAAAGGCCCGCCCGGAACTCTCATATTAACGCTATCAACCGCGCACATCAACCTTCTTAACCTTTGTCTGTCGATAGTATCAAACAGGTTGCCCTGCACCCTGGATTCCGGCACAAGCTCATTCAGCATAACACCTGCCCTGTTAAACAAAAACCCTTCTCGGTACAATTTTTCCGCGCCTCTTGTAGCCGCCTCAATCAGCTCAGGCGTATAGTTCGTAGCAACCGGGAAACTTACCGTATTCGAGTTAAAATACCTGCTTCTAACATTAACAAAACGACTCGTCATCACAAAAACGGTAAGCGAACCCGCCGCCATCGCTTCGGCTCGAAGTTTCTCACCCGCCCTTGAAGCATAGCTTGCAACCGCCTCTTTCAGTTCATCGATACTCGCTACCTTCCTGCCGAACATACGCGAGACTCTGATACCCTTTTTACTCGGCGGCTCATCTTCCAGCTCATAACAGCTAACACCACGCAGCTCATAAACCGTCCTTACACCGTTAATACCGAAACGCTGTCGCACCCACCGTATATCTACATCTCTAAGAGAAACCGCGGTTCTAATCCCGGCCCTCTTCAACTTAATAGCTGTCCTGATCCCCACCCCCCAAATATTTTCAACGGCCGTTTGCGAAAGCGCACTCTCAATAACACCCTTTTGCGAAAGCTCGAACACCCCAGCCGCTTCCCCATTCCTCTTGGCTATCCTGTTGGCTATCTTCGCCAGTGTCTTTGTCTGTGCTACACCGATTTAAACAGGCAGCCCTGTCCATTTCTTGACTGTATCTCTTATCCTTCGGCTGTAGCCCGTCAGGTCCCCGTCCATACCGGCAAGATTTAAAAACGCCTCATCAATTGAATAAACCTCAACCTCAGGTGTAAACTGACAAAGTGTTTGCATCACCCTCCGTGACATATCGTCATAAAGAGTATAGTTGGACGAAAACGCCTCCACGCCGTTTTTCTCAGCGGCTTCTCTTATCTTAAAGTATGCTACTCCCATCCTGATGCCGAGCTGCTTTGCCTCCTGCGACCTCGACACTACACAGCCGTCATTGTTGGACAGCACCACGACAGCTTTGCCTTGAAGATGAGGATTGAAAACCTGCTCACACGAGACGTAAAAATTATTACAATCAACAAGTGCGAATACACTTTTCATAACGAATGTATAACGTTTGTCACCACCCCCCAGACCTCGAATTCCATATCCTCATTGATTTGCTGGCTCTTGTAGTTATCGTTCTCCGCTTCGAGAGTCAATTTATTCTTGCGTATGCGAATCCTCTTTACCGTAAGCTCACCGTTGACGACAGCTATAACGACATTCTTATCCCTCGGCTCGATACTCCTGTCGACAACGAGCAAATCGCCGCTGTGAATCCCCGCCTTGAGCATCGAATCGCCGGTGACCCTGACGAAGAACGTTGCCGCAGAGTTTTTAATAAGGTGTTTGTTCAAATCGAGCTTGCCTTCTTCGTAGTCCGCCGCCGGCGACGGGAACCCCGCCGGCACCATCGCCTCGAATATCGGCTGGCTGAATTTCGTCGACTCATCCGGCTTATAAACTATTTCGACCTTCGTCTCCATATCGATACCACATCGAACCTTAAAAACTTACCCGGATTCTTACTTCTTTAACAGAATTGCATTTAGCAGGGGCTCTCTCCAGGCATTTTTTTCCGGGTCGTATGCCCCGAAGTTGGAACAGAAACCCCAGTACAAGCGGCTAAAGCCACACTCCGCAGCGGTCTCTGCCATAAACCTCGTCCAGCATGCGCGGGATTCCATATCCGCCTTTTCATAGGCGCCGAATTCGCCAAGATTAATGGGCCTGTTAAACTTTTTGCCCCATGCCTTAGCCATATCGAAAGCTCTGGTAATCGCCTTTTTCTCCTGTTCTGTTCCCGTCCATTTTGTGCCGAGCCATGCCTGGGACCCCTCGCCAAGCCACGGAGCCCCTTGATGAGTAAACTCTCTCGGTTCATAATAGTGCAAAGAGACAATAATATTCCGGTCGTATTCCGGGATTTCGAGCCGACTAAGAAACTCTATTTGATTGAATTTGTAAGGACCTACTACAATGGTTCTGCGAGGATTCGACTTGCGAATGACAGCCAGAGATTCTTTAAGTACCTGATTCCATCTTTGCAGTCCCATTTTGTCGCTCGGCTCATTCAACGGCTCGAAAAGAACAGAATCGGGATAATCCTTAAAGCGTTCTGCAATCTGCTGCCAAATAGCATAGAAACGCTTAAGATGTCCGGTGGTGTCGGACAACAGCTCATGATAATTATGCATATTAACGATTATATACAGGTCATTTTTAATCGCGTTTTGTATCGCCCAGTCAACTCTGTCGAAGAAAACTTTATCAATTGTATAAGGTGCTTCCTCTAATGCGTGTACAGACCAGCGAACGGGAAGACGGACCGAATCAAAGCCGGCATCTTTTATAATCTTAAAGTACTCCTCTTTGAGTACAACATCCCATTCACCCTCACTCGGAGCCTCAAGCGCGTTGGACAGGTTTATTCCTACGCCGAGCCGTTTATTTTGTTTGAATGCATCGGGCGACTTTCCTAAAGCGACGGCTGGTTCGAAAATGACGATACCTGTTACCAAAATCAGGAACAACCCTAAAATCATGCTTGAGAGCAATCTTGTTTTAAACATAACCTTTCTCCATCAATTAAAAGATGCTATTTCTTTATTTCTTCGGCGGAATAAGTGTATTCAGCAGCGGCTGTCTCCATTCGTTTGTTTGTCGGTCGTATACACCAAAGTTATCACAGCAGAAGCCCCAGTATAAGCGGCTCAAATTGCGTTCCTCAGCGGTCTTGGCAATAAACCTTGTCCAGCGCATACGGGATTCTTCATCAGCCTTTATGTAGGCGCCGAATTCGCCGAGATTAATCGGCCTGTTATTCTTTTTGCCCCAGGCGACGACTTTGTCGAAAGCGTCGGTAACCGCCTTTTTTTCTTCGTCCGTTCCCATCCATTTTGTGCCGAGCCAGGCTGCAGACCTTTCGCCCATCCACTCAGCACCCTGGTGCGTAAACTCAACGGGCAAATAATAATGAAAAGAAACAATAACGTTCCTGTCTTCTTTGGGGATATCAAGTTCCTCGAGAAAACCAGGGACAGCATCATCCGGAGGGTCTATAGTATCTATTACAACGGTTTTGTGAGGATTGGATTTGCGAATAATAAGCAGGGTTTTTTTCAGAATGTCATTCCACAGCTCCGGTGTTATTGCACGGCCCGGCTCGTTCATTGGCTCTAACATAAGAGAATCGGGATAGTCCTTAAAGCGTTCCGCAATCTGCTTCCAAAGACCGAGGAAGCGGTCGACGTGGTAATCGTTAGGGTCATTCATTAGCTCACGATAATGTTGGACATTCAGCATCACATAAAGGTCATTTTTAATCGCATTTTTTACCGCCCATTCAACTCTGTCCAAAAAGGCCTCCTCTATTGTATAGGGTGGCTCTTTCAATGCATGAGTGGACCAGCTTATAGGAATACGGATAGAATCAAAGCTGGCATCTTTTATTACCTTGAAATATTCCTCTTTTAGAGTAACGCCCCATTCACCCTCATTCGGAGCCTCAAGGGCGTTGCTCAGATTTAGTCCTACACCGAGTTTCTTGCTCTGCTCGAACGCGTCAGGTGACTTTTTCGCCGTGACGGTTTGTTCACCGCCGTAGCAAATGCCAATTATCACAACCAAAAGCAAAAATAAGATAATGTTTGATGACAATCTTGTTTTAAACATAATTTTTCTCCGTTAACTAAAAGACGTTATTTCTTCGGCGGAACAAGTATATCCAGCAGCCACTGCCTCCAGGTTTTTGTTTGTCGGTCGTACACACCAAAGTTGTCGCAGCAGAAACCCCAATATAAGCGGCTAAAGCCGCGTTCTTCAGCGGTTTTGGCCATGAATGCCGTCCAGCGTGCACGGGATTCCTGGTCGGCTTTTTGATAGGCGCCGAATTCACCAAGATTAATCGGCCTGTTATTCTTTTTGCCCCAGACGACGGCTCTGTCGAAATGGTCGACAATCGCCTTTTTTTCTTCATCTGTTCCTGTCCATTTTGTGCCGAGCCAGGCTGCAGACCTTTCGCCCACCCACGGAGCACCCTGATGCGTAAACTTCAATGGCGAATAATAGTGGACGGAAACAATAATGTTCCGGTCTTCTTCGGGGATATCAAGTTCCTCAAGGCAAACTTCAAAAGTCGGCTTTATTACAATGGTGGGCTCTATCACAATGGTCCTGTGAGGATTCGATTCTCTGACGACAGGCAGGGCTTTTTTCACAAGGTCGTTCCACAGCTCGGGTGTTAATGCCTCGTACGGCTCGTTCAATAACTCGAACAGCAAAGAATCGGGATAGTCCTTATAATGC
>CAZUTR010000219.1:0-4885 GCA_964623545.1 uncultured Pirellulales bacterium
GGAGCAGGCCAAAATTGTTCTATGCCTTTCTAGGTCTGACCAATTCGGTCTCATGTATGAGATGTACACCCAGGACAATGACGATAGTCTGCCGGGTGGCTGGAACAGCGGAACGATGTGGATGGTCGATTTGCTTCCCTATTACCAAGGCACAGATGATATTCGACTTTGTCCGAAAGCCACAAAATTCCTTCATGACATACCCGGCAACATTCCAGGATTTTTTACCGCGTGGGGAAAATACGGTCATCCGGATTACTTCAATGGCTGGGTTCCTCCCTGGGGTGAGGAGGGAATGTATGGCAGCGTCGGAGTTAATGGATGGGCGCATAATCCACCAGATGAAGGTGTATCCGTAGACGGTGTTGAGACGTATGATATAGATGAAGACGACCGTTCTAAGTACTGGCGGAAAAAATCAAAAGTGAAAAGACCGGAAACTGTGCCGTTAATGGGCGATGCTATGTGGGATGGCAGTAATCCTGAGCCGGATCAACAGCCTGCTCAACTGGAGAGCCGGGTAGTTAATGAGGATGGCGAAGTGACTAACGACATAGCTGTCTTCTGTGTGCCTCGGCATAATGGAAAAGTAACTATGCTGTTTATGGATTCATCTACGCGAATTATTGGATTAAAGAAATTGTGGTCCCTTAATTGGCATACCGAGTGGAAACAAAAGCGTATAGATTGGCCTGATTGGATAGAGAAATTACCCGATTGATAATTAAATTGGGCTGTTAGCCATTTCAAACGGACTAATCAAATCTGGGTTTCTTTGAGCCTATGTCTGATTAGTCTGTTTTTTTGGGGTTGCTATTGTTATATGATTAGAAGTTTTATATTTTTTACAAGGTTCAGTCGCTCTTGTCTATGCAGCTGACATCTGATACACGGAGAACATAGTCAGAAAATTCTATAGTTTGTATGAAGAAAATTATCACAACACAAGAGCAACTATGGTATAATAAAGATATACGTGGTGGAAATGAAACCTTTCAATACATCCGCATGGAGGCTTAAGAAACTACTTCTTGGTATCAATAGTATCCTTGGAGAGATAAACAATAAAATCAAAGTAATTAATAGAATGACATATGGGTTCTGAGATGATGAGTGTTTCTTCTTAAGAGTTCCTGTGGTTTTTCCGAAAATTGATAATGAAGCAGTGTTGAAAGGCAACGAACGATGCGCTACAAGTTAACATACAATGCATTTATCATATTTTTTCTGGTTTTAAGCATCATGGCGTCCAATGGTGTTTGTAAGCACTTCATGAGGGGGGCGGACATATCTGTCCAAACACTGCAGGAAGAAGGAGACGAATGGACCAATGGGGTCATCTACAAAGAGTATGGCGCAGCCAAAGATGCTGTCACCATTTTAAAGAATCATGATTTCAATTGGATTCGTATACGATTATTTCACACTCCGGACGATCCATACGGTGCAAGCATGGACCTCGACTATGTGACCGAACTCGCTGCCCGGGTCAAAGCCGACGGCTTCAAGTTCCTATTGGATTTCCATTACTCGGATACCTGGGCTGGCCCAGGAAAACAGACCAAACCCGCCGCTTGGCAGGACTTGAGTCAGTCGGAGCTGGTTACCGCCGTTCATGACTACACAGAGGACGTCATTGAGCACCTGCGGGATAGCAACGCTATGCCTGACATGGTTCAGATTGGCAATGAAATCATCTGCGGCATGCTCTGGCCGAATGGGAGAGTCTGTAGCGGTTATTCAAACTGGTCAAATCTTGCCAACCTTATCAACGCCGCCATTGATGGTGTGGACGACGGCAGAGGCGCTGAACCAATGCCGGAAATTATGATACATATTGACCGCGGCGGCGACTGGTCGAGGACCCAATGGTTCTTTGATAACCTCTTGGCAGAAGGTGTGGAATTCGATGTCATTGGCCAATCTTTCTATCCGAATCAGTATGGCCACGGCGACTTCGATGACTTGACGAACTGCCTAAATAACACGGCCGTGACCTATCCTCACGATATCATCATCGCCGAGACCGCTGAGTACTACACTGGTGAGGGTGCATCCCCTGAAAACCAGAAGGCTGTTTTAGAAGAACTGATCCAGCGTGTTCAGGCTACACCCAATGGAAAAGGAAGAGGCGTGTGCTACTGGGAGCCTACGTGGGTGTGGAACGCTACCTACGGCTACAGGGCGTTGTTTTCACCGGATCCGGCCTGGGATAACGTCAACATGCTGATGGGTATGGAGGCCTTTGACAAAATATACGGAGATATTACAGGTAACGGTATAGTTAATTTTGAAGACCTACCCGACTTTCTTGAACTCTGGCTTCAAGACGATTGTGCTGAAACGACTGAACTGGATTTGAATGGTGATTGTATAATCAATTTTTACGAATTCTCCGTACTGGCCCAAAATTGGCTTGAATAGTCTGAAGGTTGAGGGGTTGAGTCTCTTCGGCCTCGTTTTTACAGAAAAAGCCGTCTTTGTGGTGTTTTTTTGTTGAATATATAGGTTTAGGGAGGAAGTTCGAATCCTAAGAAAGAGGTGGAAAAGCATTTCTTTGCTGTGGTGACACAGGATAGGAGGATAACCCAGATAAATTATTAGGATAAAGAACTTGTCATATTCTCGAAAGAGACCATCAAAAGTGTAGATTTGTTTTTAGAGATACATGAAAAATTTTTTGTTTTTTTTTACGGAGAGAAGACAAAATAGTGGATTTTTAGACCAAAAAGACGCATTTGCTATGTGAATAATTATCAAAAAATATTTTTTTGTTGATTTTTGTTGATTTTATGATAATATGGAATTAACTGAGAAATTAGGTATTATAGGACGAATATATAGGTATTTGGTATTGAGTGCGTAGCTCGATATGAGAGAGATACCTATGTAGAATTGATGTTTTTTAATAAGGAGACAGTATATGATATAAATCACTTCGTTTTTTTGTTGTAACCGTGGGTATTCGTTGTTGGGTGCGTTGCCTAAATTATTGCAGAATACCCGCAAATGGTTAAATTTTTGAATCAGAGAGGAGAAATGATGAAAAGACTGTTATTAGTTATGTTGGTAGTGAGCTTCATAACAAGTAGTGCATTTGCAGTTACCACCAAGTGGACCGGTTCCACCAGCAGTGATTGGTTCATTGCAGGAAACTGGGATACCCAAGTGCCCACTAACGCCGATAGGGCCGCCTTCGAGGCAGCAGTAGCAGGCGCGATTATCAATGGCACGGCCGTGACTAATGAGTTGTACCTTGGCTATAAAGAGGCAGTTGAAGCAGCGAGCCTGACGATGAACAGCGGAACGCTGGATGTCTCCAAGCTTATCTATCTTGGTGCTGACAGTGGTTATGCGTCCACCGGCAAACTTATCGTGAACGGGGGCACCATCACTGTTACCGGCGATGATAAACTTTACGTTGGTCATAAGTCGGGAACCACCGGTCTTGTTTATTTGAACGGCGGAGTTGTTGACGCTCCGAAGACGTACGTAGGCAACGAAGGTACCGGTCACGTCTATATGAGTGGCGGCGCCTTAAATTGCACCAATGAGTTACGTGTTGGTGTCAAGGGTACAGGTTCTTTCGATATAGCCGGAGGTGGTACAGTAACAGCACGAAAACTCGTAGTTGGGCGATATGCAGGTTCTGTTGGTGAGGTGACCTTATCTTGGGGTGGAGTTATAAATGTCACAGACGACCTCGAGTTGGGTAGAGAGGGTACAGCCACTCTGGAAATAACCGGCGGTTTAATCAATGTTACTGACAAAATCAAAATGTCGGAAAGCGGTGGAACCTCTACATTAAACCTGTATGGTGGACAGATTATCGCTGAGGATTTCCAGATGTATGATGCTGGTGCCTCAATGGATATCCAACTGGGTGTGCTCCTATTAGGTGGTGATCACGTAGCAGATATAGAAGCGTATGTTGCTGGTGGTCAGATTACAGCCTTCGGCGGCGTCGGTGATGTGCTTGTAAATTATCACTCTGTATGGGACCAGACCATTGTAAACGCGGTAATCCCAGAACCAGCTACGATGTTATTGCTTGGCCTTGGTGGCTTGTTCACTGTTAGAAGAAGATCACGTAAGTAATAAGTAAGGATAATGTTCTCGACCATGGATGGGAAGAAGTGATCAGTTGGCTTTGAGAAGAGAAAGGAGAAAATGTGCTTTTCAGGGTCAGCACAGAGCATCCTACAAAGATGTTTGAGGATGACGGTCAACGTTTGTCTATACTGAACTATAACGGATGTTATAGGCCTTACAGTACAAACGGTGATATTTCTCTATCCAGATGAAGGCGTTGCACGATATTATATATAAAAGATAGATATTTTGTATCATGTGCATTACAAAATGCATTAAAACAGCCGTTATTAATGAGTATCTGTAACAGATGGCGCTTTTTAAGCTTCGTTTTAGCTTAGGGGGTATAACCATCCATAATACAAGGAGAAAATGGTTATGAAAGACAGAAGAGTAAAATGGGCAGTGATATTGATGTTGGCAGTGTTATCGACCAGTGTTTGGGCGATATGGGACCCCGATTTAGATGCTGACCTGGTCTTCAATCTGAATTTTGAGAATAATACTGACATAACATCTACGGATGCAAAGGCCGGGATTACGGGAACTTTTGTTGATTATAATAGCGTTTCGCATGATTTTTGGGAGGAAAACGGGAGAATCGACATAAGTGCTGATTTTAATGAATATAACGATGAAGCAGAAGGAGCGGACGGTGACTGCACTTTAATGATGGATAAAAACTCCATCTTTAACTGGGGTTACGAAGATAACAAGTTCACTTATACTCTATGGTTCAATACAGATGATTACGACAGTGTATCTTTAATCAGGCAGGGGCCTCCAAGTGATG
>CAZUTR010000220.1:0-4841 GCA_964623545.1 uncultured Pirellulales bacterium
AACCTATCTGTGCGACACAATACGTTAGAATGTCGAATGAGGTAACAAAAGTCAGAAATGTGCAACGAAGCCTAGACCTTTAGAATCTCACACCATTACTGGAATACTCCAAAAAAGATTATGTCTTGTTCAGCTTCAACTTGGGATGTATAATAGGGATAGCCTAAAGGACTTTTTTAGGAGTCAGGTATGGATGAACCTATACAAAAAAGGGCAGACCGGTTTGAGAGACAGATTATTGATTTTCTCCATAAAAAATTAGCTTTTAAAGACGTCAATGGTGGTAACACTTTCCGCATGGGCGATATTCAAGTAGATGCGTGTGGTGGTCATGAAGATACTCTTTTAGTATTTGAATGTCATCTCTCAAATAAGCGCTCTAGTAAATCAATACGAGAAAAAATACAGATTTTCAGGGGCAACATACCGATATTAAGCAAGGCCTTTCATAAAGACCCTGTCTATAGGAAATACAAGAATAATAAGTTCATCATAACCTTAAAGAATATCATCCCTATTGAAACTGACTATAAATTTGCGGACGAAAAACCACACCAAATATCTATTTGGAGCGAACAACTTATTGATTATTATTCTGGATTAATCGACAAAATTGGGCAAGCTGCTAAATATAATCTTTTGGGAGAAATTGGAGTAAAACCTCGCCTAGAAAATATCATTAGTGTTCCAGCGCTATTTACAAAACTGGGTAATTACAATACTTACTCCTTTTTAGTAGACCCTCAAAAACTCATTGAGTCTGCTTATGTGGCAAGAAGGGACTTTGGGAAAGAGCAATATTATCAACGTATACTCAAGCCCGATAGAATTGACAACATTAAAAAGTATATACAAGATGGTGGGTTTTTCCCGAACAATATCATTATTGCTTTCACTAAGCGCCCAAAATTCACACCTTTCAACGAAATTACAGAACAACTACTAGAAGCCAGAAAATGGTTGCAATTTGGAATTTTAGAATTCCCTGCAGATTACAGAAACTGTTGGATAATAGACGGCCAGCATAGATTGTACGCATTCCAAAATGTGGGCACGAGTACAAAGGTTGCGGTAATAGCGTTTGAACGAATGCCTACAGAGATTCAAGCTAAGTATTTCATTGATATTAACAGGGAGCAAAAACCTGTAGATCAGGATTTAATATGGGATCTACAAGGAGAAATGCGACACAATTCACCGGATGGTATCGTTGCCAATACAGTAAAGAAGCTAAATTCACAAGCTCCGCTTATAGACAAAATATTTATACCTTTAGCTGGTAGAAGGAAAAGAGGACAATTAAAATTCTCCGTTATATGTACAAGTGTTAAGAAGAGGTCACTAACTGAAGAGCGAACAGAGAAGATGGAACGCGGAGGTCCTAAAAATCCTCTGTATAGTAATAATACAGATAAGGTATCTAGCGCCGTTGCAAAAGCACTATCAGCTTTTTTCCAGCAAGTTGATGATACATTTCTTCCTGTAGAGAAGACAGAACTCGTGTATACAAATGGTGGCGTAAGTGTACTAATTGCCATATTTGAAAGGATGTTAAGTAGAATCAATAGAGCCCCATCCAAGGATGATTATACTAAATACGTAGAAGCTTTACATTCTGCCATAAGTGAAAACTTCCCTGACAAGCAACATAGGAGGGATTTCCTTCAGAGATCATACACCGAAGGTGGAAAAACAGAACTAGTGAACGCGATATGCTTGTGGATGCGTGAATACCTTGAAGATGATCATTTTGGTGGTGACATTAAAACTACTAGCTTGGAAACTCGAATAAAACAGTTTGAGAGAAAATTAGCGGATTCTATTGTTGAGACCATCGGAGCACAGTCAATAGAAGAATTTAAGACATACGCTCCTCCAGATCTATGCGGTATGCTAGATAAGAGGCTACAAAAAAAGTTATTACAAGGTAAACCCACTAGTTTATCGGAACAACTGACTTTAGGAGAATGTTTAAGAATGCTAGATTATAAAGACAATTGGAAAACATTTGCGCCGTTATTCATCACAAGTCAATTTGGATTTGGGTCAATTAGAGAGTGCCAAGGAGCAATACAAGCTGTTATTGATTTAAGAAACGCAATTGGACACGGAAGAAGAGAAACCGGAAAATATCGTCAACAAGAGTTGGCAAATATATACTTAGAGAAACTAGAAAGATGCCTAGAAGATCAAGTTGTTCAAGAGGATATTTAACAATTATTGCCTAGTTATTTATTCTGAAGAGGTGTCCTCCAGTAAATCCCACACAGTGGGCATACCAAGTTGCCTTCCCTCTTGGAAGTAGTAAATAATACCTTTGGTTTGTGAGACGTCTTGTTGCCACCCATCAAATGAAGGCTGTATTTTACAAACAACATATTCTTTGCCCCGGGTATTTCTAGCTCTTATAACAAGAGAATCAATGCCCCCGCTAGTTGCTTCTCTAAACTCTCCCCAGAGTCTATTAATACCAGGGAAACCTTCTTCTCTATTAAACATTGCTGTAAGATTTACCGGGCCATTGTAACTACTGAGCCACAACTCGTACATCCCTGGATAACCTGTGCCGCCTGCAAGTCTGTGACGTAACAACTCTTGGAGGTTTTTAGCTGCGAATTCGTTTTCTCCAGAGATAGCTTCCGAAAACTGACCTAGACTTGTTTTAGCTTCTTGGTTTGCCCTCTCTATCATTTCCTTCCATGCTTCTGCATATCTATACTTAATAACAGCGTATTTGCGGTCTTTTGTATTAAGTTTATTAAATTGCGTTATATCTAGTGCCGTGTTACTCGGGCGTAGATCAGGTATTTTTATCGAATGAAAGAGATCTTCTACTATTTTAATACTTCTAATGCCTAGCCCTCCGCTCAGGGTAAATGAATTTGGTACGAAGTTATAAGTTACAGGTGTGCTTTGTTGGCTTAGTTTCACCTCAGATTCACCAGTACCAGTTTTTACTGACAAGCCAAGGACCTGTAATTGTCCATCTTGAATAACAAATATGTCTGCTTTTATTAGGTACTTCCAAGCTTGAGAAAGATCTGCATATAAATGTGCCCCGGCTTGTTGAATTCCCGCCCAAATACTTTGAGGTACAGTTGTCCATGTCTCTGCATGAATAACTAATCTTGGATATCCAACCACTTCTTTTGGTATGAGATTGCGTTGAATAATGGCATTCCAGAGTTCTTCGGAATCTTGCCGGTTAATCATTAGGTTAAGATCCGTTACTAAACTGCGCACATTACCCCAAACGAAGAATGAACCTTGATCGTCGGGCGAGGTAAGGAATCCCGCTGATGGATTAACGCATATATTTGAAGCTAGTTCATTAAGGGTTCTGAAGTTATGGTGGGCACTTAGAAATGTATTGACTATTCCTGCACAAAGCTCAGTAGCCCAGGACAATCGCTGTCTTCCAGCATCAAAGTTTGGGGGTATCCTTGCCATAATTGACCCTCCGTGACCAAGAACCTGACATATATTAGCAGTCGGCAAGAATCAACACAAGAGGGTCGTTTACAAACGAGTACATCAAAGTTTAGAATAGACAGTAGTATATGGGAGATTGCTTGTGAATTTAAATGATATAGTCTTAGGTGATACTCTCACTATTCTAACGAACTTGCCGTCAGATCATTTTGATGTTGGAGTGACTTCACCACCCTATAACAAAGGAGAACGCCACAAAGGATGGTTGGTTGCCAATGTCTTGTATGATAAAACCAGTGATAAAAAGGATGAAAGTGCATACCAACAAGAACAGATAGACGTTCTGAATGAGTTATTCAGGGTAACGAAACCTGGCGGTTCCTTTTTTTACAATCATAAAATACGATGGGAAAGAGGATGGATGCTTCATCCCTATTCCTGGGTCTCTAAGACTAATTGGGTGATACGCCAAGAGATTATTTGGCATCGAAATATTGCCGGTAACATTCGGGGATGGCGTTTTTGGCAGGTTGAAGAGCGAATTTATTGGCTATATAAACCATGTGATAAGGAGAAGGAAGAGCCAATTGGGAAAGAGTTGCGGTCATCTGATGCAAAATTGTCCTCCATTTGGGGAATAAGGCCTGAGAGTAAGTTTGGCTGGGCTCCGAATCCTTTTCCTTTAGCACTGCCTGCAAGGTGCATTATTTCAATAATGAATGATAAAAAGGGGAGGGTTATTGATCCATATAGTGGAAGTGGGACAACGTTGGTCGCAGCAAAATTGCTCGGTCAAGAATATTTGGGTATCGAGATAAGCGAAGATTATAGAACCAAGGCTTTGGAAAGAATAGCGAATGCTTATATGGAACAAGAAGATTTGGAAAAAGAATTACAGTTACACATCGTGAAAAACAACTTCAATGTTTATAAGGAAAGAAAATGGTCAAAGCCGAGGTCAGCTAAACAAAATAAATTATTGTGAGTATTTGGGGGGACTGTTACGTCCCTTCATTTCGTCCAACCCCTACTAAAGATAGTAGGCAAGTCCAGCTCTTACTTTCCAGTCTTCATCACTATTATCAATGATAAATAGGTCAGTACCGGATTTTTTCTGCGTACGATCACGGGCTTCTCCAAGTCTAGTTCCAAGTAACTCATCCCCTAAACCCAGTTGATCCTTTTTACTTTTTTTAAATTTACTCATTAGATAGTCTCGTTATTTACCTATCTATTAGAAGTCCCTGTAGTGATGGGAATTATACACCCATATACGAGAGTGAACAATACATAACCATTTTGGAGAAGCCGGCTTAAGGTAACAAGACGTCAAATTGTTACCTTTAGGCTAGGGTTGACCCTGTTCACCTTTGGGCTGAGCAAGCCTAACCTTGACTGCACAGGAACCA